>CAPNGW010000494.1 GCA_948665105.1 uncultured Lachnospiraceae bacterium | reverse complement strand
ACTCTTATTCTCTGCCGCATGCTTTAACACCTGAAGTCCCTGGACTCCCATATAAGGTGCAATGGGCTCTCCCGTCTGGTCAATCACCGGCATACCGGCCACCCCCACCTCCATTCCGGATTCCCGGACCCCGGATACCAGCCAGGGCCCGCCGATGGTGGCATGGGCTTTGCCCTCCTGAAACAAGGTATTGACCGTTGCGTACTCGCTCTCTCCCGGCATCAGCTCCACGAATTTTTTATGATACTCCAATGCCTCCTTGGTGGCATCCAGGTTCAGTCCGGGCATACCGCTCTCATCCATAATATAGCCGGAAAATCCATGAAGCCACCCGGCGCTGTAATACGGTGTACTGTGCTGCTCCACGAACCCGTAGTGTCCGCCGCGGGTGGTTTCCTCCATGTAGGCATAGAGCTCCTCCGTGGTTGCCGGAACCTCTTCCTCCTTCATGTAACGCTGATTGTACATAAACAGTAGCGTCTCATAATACAGGGGAAGCTGATAAATGGCATCCTGATACGTGGCCGCCTCAAGGGTTACCGGAATGAACTGCTTCAGCTCCTCTTCACTTATGAATTCCGTAATGGGGGCCAGAATTCCCATCTCCGCGTAGACCCCAATCTTATCATGGGCGAAAAAGTACATGTCCGGGGCCGCCTTTGGGTCATTGCCCACCATCTTTAAGGATTCCGTGAGATCACTTTTCTTTTCCAGAACCACTGTGACATCGGGAGCAAGAGAATCAAGTTCCTTCTGAAGTGCATTTACCACCGCATCCTCTTTATCGTGCCATATTACAATTTTATTTTTTTCTGCTTCCGACAGGGTGCCCCGGGAGCCGCCACATCCGGCCAAAAGCCCCGCCATCACAGATAATATCATCATCATTGTTATGATTCGTTTCATGTTCCTTCCTCCCTGCTGTCACCCGGTTCCTGTTACTTGTGTTTCCTCTTTGTCACCACCACTGCAATAACAATCACAATGGCAATAGCCGCTACAGCTATTCCAATGATTAACCCGGTGTTACTCTTCTCTGCTGTCTCCTCCGGCTGAGACGCTTTAGGGGCGCTGTCCGGATTCTCAGTCTCCTGCCCCGTTTCCTTTGAAGGCTCCTCTGGCACCTGGGGCTCCTCGTAGGTGGCTGTGGCGCTCTCT
>CAPNGW010000493.1 GCA_948665105.1 uncultured Lachnospiraceae bacterium | reverse complement strand
AAGCCGACAATTTGCCCGGACCTTGCCCATATGGAGGAGCTGTCCGCCCGGACGGTGGCTCAGGCGGCAAAGGAAGGCGATGAACTGGCTCTTGACATCTACGCAGCCAGCGGATATTATCTTGGAAAAGGGATATCCATGCTGGTGGACATTCTGAATCCTGAGATGATTGTGCTGGGCAGCATTTTTGAGCGGAGCGGGGAGCTGTTGTCTCCGGCCATGTATGAAGTGCTGGGAAAGGAGACCCTGGAGCTTTCCAGGAAGGACTTGAAGATTGTTCCTGCCAAATTGGGCAATCAGATTGGCGATTACGCCGCATTATCGGTGGCCATTGAGGGAGGCAGACATGAGGGGTGACAGAGTGATACTGGAAGGCTTTTTGACAGAGAACCCCCGGCTTAAGGATGTACCGGTGTGGGAGGCCTATGAGCTGCTTTTGGAGGCTTATGGGGCTGGCAATAAAATTTTGGTCTGTGGAAATGGCGGTAATGCTGCGGATGCAGAACACATGGTGGGTGAGCTGATGAAAGGCTTTAAGCGGAAGCGTGAGCTGAGCCCCACAGAGAAGAAGGCTTTTGGGGCTGCAGGTGACGAGGAGCTGGCAGATAAGCTGCAGCAGGCAATTCCGGCCATTTCCTTAAACAGCCAGACAGCCCTTTGCACGGCCATCGGAAATGATTTGGGCTATGATATGGTGTTTGCCCAACAGGTATATGGTTATGGGCGCGCCGGAGATGTGCTGGTGGCCATGTCCACATCCGGCAATTCTGCCAACGTGGTACAGGCTGCCAAGGCTGCCAGGGTCCAGGGGCTTAAGGTGATTGGGATTACCGGAGAACGAAAGTCCCACCTGGAGCAGTATTGTGATATTTGCCTGAAAATGCCTTCGTCGGAGACTTATCGGATACAGGAATATACTCTGCCCTTGTATCATGCCCTCTGCGCCATGCTGGAGGAGCGGGCCTTTGGTTAAGATATTTGAGATGGGAGGAAAGCCATGCCTATAAATTCATTTGCTCAAGACCTGGAACTTCTTAAGGAGGATTCGCATCTCATGGTCTGCCGAAAGCCGGCAGGAGTACCGGTGCAGACTGCAAAATTTGACCAGCAGGACATGACGAGCCTTCTTAAGAATTACCGGGCCGGGAAGGGTGAGCCCCCGGAAATCTATGTGGTCCACCGCCTGGACCAGCCCGTGGA
>CAPNGW010000492.1 GCA_948665105.1 uncultured Lachnospiraceae bacterium | reverse complement strand
GTGGGCAGAATCATAATGGCCAAAAGCATGGAGGCAGTGAGAATACTGCTTCCGTTGGAGTAAATCCACTCCCAGCCCGTGGCCTCCCCGATGGCGGTGGTGACATTTCGAATCAAGGGCACCAGCACCATGAGGCCGAAGAAGCCGTACACCACGGAGGGAATACCCGCCAGCAAATCTACTGCGGATTTTAGCGGCTTGTATATCTTTTTGGGGCAAAACTTCGCCATAAATACGGCGGTAAGGATTCCCACCGGCACCCCTAAGATAACAGCCCCCGCCGTAATATAGATGCTTCCCACAATCATGGGGAGGATTCCGTAGGAGGGCACTGTATTGCCGGGGCTCCACCGGGTTCCTCCCAGAAATTTGAAGAACCCCACTTCCTTCATGGCGGGAATCCCGTTGGCAAATAGAAATACGCAGATGAGCAAAACAGCAAGAATGCTCACAATGGCCGCCGCAAAGAACATCATATGGGCAGCATTTTCCTTAATTTTTTTCATAAAGCACCTCTCTGTCCAAGGGTTGAAAACAACAAATTACCAGATGATTTTTTCCCCCGTGAAGATTTCCTTTACCTCATCGGGCGTCATATCATTAAGGGCGTTCCCCTTATTTACGATGACCACGATACCGTCCATGGCGATGGAAGTTGCCGTCAGGGAGGACTCGCTTTCCTTAAGCTCCCTGGAGGACATTCCGATGTCTGCGGTTCCATCCATGGCATACTGAAGGCCTGTGGAGGAATCGGAGGTCTGTAGTTCAATGTCTGCACCGGTGTTGACCCTGAGATACGCTTCCACCAGCTTTTCCATCACAGGAGTCACCGAGGAGGAGCCGTCAATCTTGATTTTGCCCACCGCGCCGTTGCTCTCAAAGGCCATGGCATCCTGGGAGACCGGAATGTAGGTTTCCGCCACCACCGCCTGACCCTCCTCGCTTAAGATAAAGTTGATGAAATCCTGGGTCACTTCACTGGGTGATTCCCCTGTTGCAATGATGAAGGGCCTGGATGCCTTGTAGGTCCCGTTCTTGATGTTGGCGGCGCTGGCCTCAGTTCCGTTAATTTTTACGGCCTTTACGGTGTCCTTAAGGGCTCCTAAGGATACATATCCAATGGCGTTTGGGTCGCTGGCCACGTTGAAGAGAATGACCTGGGTGCCGGTTACGATGGTGGCTTCCTGGGTGGTGGTGTCTGACTTATTGCCTTCCTCGTCCACCTCCTGAATGCCGAACAGCTCGGTGAATGCGCCTCTGGTACCGGAGCCGTCCTCCCTGGAGATAAC
>CAPNGW010000491.1 GCA_948665105.1 uncultured Lachnospiraceae bacterium | reverse complement strand
GGGGAAGGAAGCAATCTCCCTTCCAACGGCGGAGAAGGAAGTAATTCCCCGTCCAACGGCGGAGGCGGCAGTGCCAAGGACACCGGCTCGTTCCAGCAAGATGCCAAAGCTGGGTCTGCTCAAAGAATTCCCAGAACCGGGGATACGGCAAATGTATGGTTTTATGAGCTATGCCTGTTAATCAGTGCGATATGCGCAGAATGCCTGTACATTTGCTTCCGAAAAGACAAAAAGAAGGCGGTAAAGTAATGCCTGAAGGCTGTGCCTGCCCTAAAAACCGCCCTGCCATGAGCTTCTTTGCTGCTGCAAAGACTCGTGGCAGGGCGGTTCTTTCCGGTATCCGTTACAGAATGCCAAGGGCGATTTTTATCATATTATGAAAACTGCTCTGACGGCCTTCCGGAGATACTGCTTCTTTTGAGAAGGCCGTATCCGATATGGTCAGGATGGTGGCGGCGTGCTTGCCAAAGACGGATGCATTATGAAACAGTGCAAAGCTTTCCATTTCTCCACATACAACGGGATATTTTTCATATAATTCCTTGTTGGAGGCTGCTTCTTCCTGATAATAAAATACATCGCTGGAATGTATGATGCCGCTGTGGGTCTTAAGGGTCAGGTTCTGGGCACTTTGGTTCAACCGTTTTACCAGCTCCTGGTCTGCCGGTATGATATCCCCCTCAAAGCCACCCTGCTTTAAGGCAAAGGTGCTCTCAGAGCAGGCAGATGTGGCAATTACAATGTCATAAAGGCCGATATCCTCAACATAGCTGATGGAGGAGCCCACCCGGATGATGGTGTCCACATCATAGAACCGGAACAATTCGTAAGAGTAAATACCTATGCTGGGCATTCCCATGCCGCTTCCCATTACGGATACCTCTTTTCCCTGATACCTGCCCGTGTAGGCAAGCATATTGCGGACACTGTTTACCTGTACCACGCCCTTCAGATATTCCTCTGCAATAAATTTGGCTCTCAGGGGGTCTCCCGGCATTAATACCGTCTTTGCAATCTCTCCGGGCTTCGCCGTATTGTGTGGTGTTGCCATAAGTCTAATCCTTCCTTTCCTGATTTATCAGACACTCCAAGTGTTATGCGTATATACAACAAATATGTTTAGACCATAGCAGAAGCATTCACCTTTGTCAACTGTGTTTCAGGTTTTTTTTCTTAAGCTGAATCCCCTTTTCTCCCATTACCTTGGGTAACGCCAGCAATGCACCGATTAATAAGGCCAGGGCAGTCCCCAGTGTGATGACGGTGCTTAAGAAAAGCCCCAGCCCTGCGGTGAAGCCGGCCACTATGTATCCGATGAAGCAGCAGA
>CAPNGW010000490.1 GCA_948665105.1 uncultured Lachnospiraceae bacterium | reverse complement strand
CATCCGGCAGATGAAGGACAGTCCGGTGGTGTTTATCGTGTCTCAGCGGACCTCCTCCATCCGGCATGCGGACAAAATCCTGGTGCTGGATGAGGGGGAAGTGGTGGGCATGGGAACCCATGACCAGCTGTTGGAAAGCTGTGAGGTTTACCGGGAGATATACGATTCCCAGTATCAGACCTCGGGAAATTTGAAGGACAAAGAAGCGAAAAAGGGCCAGGAGATAAGGGGAGGTGAGGCAGATGCAAAAGACAAGTAAAACCCAGATGGACACAGTCAGGAGAGTTCTTATCTATATTAAAAAGTACTGGGCATTCCTGATTCTTTCCCTGCTCTTTGCGGTGGTCACAGTATTTGCCACCCTGTACGTTCCCGTATTGACTGGAGATGTCATTGACGCCATTGTTGGCCCGGGAAAGGTGGATTTCTCCCTGATTTTCCGTATTCTCATTCAGATGGGTGTTATCATCGGGATTACCGGGGTGGCCCAGTGGCTCATGAATGTCTGCAACAATAAGATTACCTATGGTGTGGTACGTGATATCCGAAACGACGCCTTTTCCAAAATAGAGATTCTGCCTTTAAAATATATCGACGGCCATTCCCACGGGGAGCTGGTGAGCCGGGTGGTGGCAGATGTGGACCAGTTTGCGGAGGGGCTTTTGATGGGATTTACCCAGCTTTTTACCGGTGTGCTCACCATCCTGGGAACCCTGGGCTTTATGCTGAGCATCAATATGATTATCACGCTGGTGGTGGTGGTGATTACGCCGGTGTCCTTGTTTGTGGCAAGCTTTATCGCAAAAAAAACCTTCGTTATGTTTCGGCATCAGTCGGAGACAAGGGGAGAGCAGACGGCTCTGATTGACGAGATGATTGGCAATCAGAAGGTGGTGCAGGCCTTCGGCCAGGAGGAGAAGGTGCTGGGACGGTTTGACGAGATTAACGGGCGGCTTGCCCATTACTCCCTTAGGGCTACCTTCTTTTCATCCATCACCAACCCGGCCACCCGCTTTGTCAACGGTCTGGTGTACACAGGAGTGGGAATTGTGGGAGGCCTTGCAGCCATATCAAACCTGATTACCGTAGGGCAGCTATCCTGCTTCTTAAGCTATGCCAACCAGTACACCAAGCCCTTCAACGAAATCTCCGGTGTGGTGACTGAGCTTCAGAATGCCCTGGCCTGTGCGGCCCGGGTGCTGGAGCTGATTGAGGAGGAGCCACAGATTCCGGAGGATGAGGATGCGGTGGTGCTTTCGGAGGTTTCCGGCAATGTAGAGCTTCGGAATGTATATTTCTCCTATGTGCCGGACAGGAAGTTGATTGAGGACTTCAGCCTCAAGGTGGAG
>CAPNGW010000489.1 GCA_948665105.1 uncultured Lachnospiraceae bacterium | reverse complement strand
CCTCAGGAACCTGCTGGAGGATATAATCGACCTCCTCCATCGTATTAAACTCGCAAAGGCTCAGCCGAAGAGAGCCATGGGCGATCTCATGGGGCAGTCCAATGGCCAGAAGCACATGGGAGGGGTCCAGGGAGCCTGAGGTACAGGCGGAGCCTGAGGAGCCGCAAATACCTTCCATATCCAGCATAATCAGGAGAGACTCTCCCTCAATAAACTGGAAGCAGAAATTGACATTGTTGGGAAGGCGGTTGTCCCTGGCGGTTGTCCCTGGGGCCGTTGATTCTGGAAAAGGGCACCTCCTTAAGCACCCGGGTCATCAGATAATCCCGAAGCTCCCTCTCCCTTTTAGTGCGCTCTTCCATGGTGGACACCGCCAACTCCACGGCTTTTCCCAGTCCCACAATTCCTGTGACATTCTCGGTGCCGGCCCGGCGCTTCCTCTCCTGTGCCCCACCGTGGATAAAGGAGCGGATTTTTACTCCCTTACGGATATAGAGAAAGCCAATTCCCTTGGGGCCGTTGAGCTTATGTCCGCTGGCGCTTAGCATGTCGATATTCATCTCATCCACATCGATGGGTAGCTGTCCGAAGGCCTGCACGGCGTCTGTGTGAAACAGAATGCCCTTCTCTTTTGCAATTTTACCAATCTCAGCTATGGGCTC
Organism: uncultured Lachnospiraceae bacterium; assembly: GCA_948665105.1. Lineage (GTDB taxonomy): Bacteria > Bacillota > Clostridia > Lachnospirales > Lachnospiraceae > 14-2. The sequence continues at coordinate 707 of CAPNGW010000489.1, read as the reverse complement.
GATGGTTCCGATTTCATTGTTGGCAAACATGATGGTTATGAGGATGGTGGTGGGGCGGATGGCCGCTTTTAACTGGTCCAGCTTCACTACGCCATGTTCGTCCACATCCAGATAGGTCACCTCAAAGCCGTTTTTCTCAAGATATTCACAGGTGTGAAGCACTGCATGATGCTCGATTTTGGATGTGATGATATGATTGCCCTTGTCCCTGTAGCATTCCGCTGTGGCCTTGATGGCCCAGTTGTCGGCCTCGCTTCCGCCTGCTGTAAAATAAATCTCATTGTCCTTGGCTCCCAGAGCATCCGCAATGGTCTCACGCGCTCCCTGGATGGCCTCCTTGCTCTTTGCCCCGAATTCATAAATGCTGGATGCATTTCCATAATATTCCGTAAAATACGGGAGCATCGCCTCCACAACCTCCGGGGCTGTCCGGGTAGTTGCAGCGTTATCCAGATAAATCATTTTCTTCATATTTCTTCACCTCTATACTTTATTAACAGCTTCACTCTCTCTCACCAGTTCTCCGATAAAAATACCGTCCACCGTCTCATTGATACTGTCGTTGATGCGCTTCCAGACAATACGGCTGACGCAGGTTTCGGACCCGGTGCAATGATGCTCCTTGCCGGAATCCAGTCCTACACATTCCACCGGAGTCAAATCCCCTTCCAGGGCCCGAAGCACGTCGCCCACGGAAATCTCATCCG
>CAPNGW010000488.1 GCA_948665105.1 uncultured Lachnospiraceae bacterium | reverse complement strand
ACCTTAAGCTATGATGCGGACACCATGTGCAAGCATCACCACGGGGAAGAGGGCCATACCTGCGGAAGCCATGGACATGAAGAGGGGCACAGCTGCGGCGGCCACCACTGTGGATAAGGAAGTCATTTATGGTAGATAAGAATTTATTTATGGAAACACTTCATGCTGTTAAGGAGATTGCCAAAACTTCCCCGGAGCCCATGGACCGGGCAACGGCGCTGGCCTATTTCAAGGACATGGAGCTAAGCGGGGAGCAGGAAGAGCTGGTCTATCAGTTTCTGATGCTTAAGGAGGATGCCAGGGAAGCTGTTTTAGAGCCGGTGGAGCAGGATTGTACACCGACAGATACCTTGTCCCATTTTCAGCTGTACCTTGAGGAGATTGGCGGTATTACGGCTGTGGAAGCGGCGGAGGAGGAAGCCCTGTATCAGAGACTGTTATCCGGGGACACCACTGTCATAGAGGCCATCGCCAATCAATGGCTTAGGCGCATCGTTGCCCTTTCGGAGGAATATAAGGAGCGCGGCGTCCCCCTGGATGATTTGGTGCAGGAGGGAAATATGGGCCTGCTTTTGGGGCTTAACGTTCTTTCCGGGAATTCCGGGGAGGGTGGAAATCCCAGACTGACCCCTGCCGATTTGCCCAGGCTTCTAAAGGGCGCCATTCGGGAGTCCATGGAACAGTATCTGGGGGAGGAGAGCGGTGGAAGGCAGCAAAGTGAGGCTGTGCTGGCCAAAGTGTCCCTGGTGCATCAGGCCCGGGAATTTCTGACAAAAGAAAAGGGTGAGGCCCCTTCCTTAAGGGAATTGTCCGCATATACGAAAATTCCGGCGGAAGAGATTTCCGATATCCTATCCCTGGTGAAGGAGCAGAGTACCTGAACCTTTCAGCGTTGCAACAGCAGGTGTAGGTTGCCAAGGACATTTCCCGCTGGCTGGATGAAATCATGAAAAATTGAAAAAGTTTTTTAATGAAATAACCGGGAGGCGAAAGACAGCAATGAGAGAGGAATTTCTGGAGCGGATGAAAACAATGCTGGGGGAGGAATACCCCCGGTTTTTGCAATGCTATGATGGGGAGGAGCATCACGCCCTGCGGGTCAACACGCTGAAATACAGAGGAGAAGATTTGGGACAGCAGACGGGATTTGCTCTGGAAAGGGTTCCCTGGTGTAAGGAGGGATTTTACTACAGCGGGGAGGACAGGCCGGGCCGGCATCCGTATCATGATGCCGGACTTTACTATATTCAGGAAGCCAGCGCCATGGCACCGGTGGTGTACTTAAACCCACAGCCCGGGGAGTATATCCTGGACTTGTGCGCCGCACCCGGGGGCAAGAGCACCCAGATTGGGGCGGCTATGAGACAGCAGGGCAT
>CAPNGW010000487.1 GCA_948665105.1 uncultured Lachnospiraceae bacterium | reverse complement strand
CTCCACAATATGCTCGGTGCTCTCGTCATTTTTCTGCCAGTCCACATAGGCGGCAATTTCCTCTGCCTTAAGCTTTCCCTTATCTCCCGGCAGGGCTATCACCTTATGGCCGGAGGCCTCAATGGCTCCCGTCTCGTGGTTGTTGATATGTCCGCTTGCCGCCGTGATTACCCCCTGATAGGGCTTCAGAGCCGAGGCAATTACCGTGGTGTTGGTCTGTGTGCCACCCATCAGAAAATGTACCGCCGCCTCAGGCGCCTTACAAGCCTCACGAATGCAGTCAGCCGCTTCCTTACAATAATGGTCCTCCCCATATCCCGGGGTCTGCTCCATGTTGGTGCGGACCAATGCTTCCAGAATAAGGGGATGGGCTCCTTCCGTGTAATCACTGTTTAATCGAATGATTTTCTGGGACATGTCTTCTCCTCTCTTACACGCAGACTATGCTTCTACTGCTTTTTGGCATATGTAACATCCCGCACATCAAATTTATGCTTATCCAGGGCTTTTACCACCTTCTCAAAATCCTCCGCGTCAATCCGCAGGAATACCTCCACCAGGTTCATCACATCTGTGTGGACCACCAGCATGTTGCGAATGTCACCGCCTGCTTTGGACACCGTCTCACAGATACCCGCCAGCATCCCCCGGATATCATAGGTGTAGATTACCAAGGTATTATACTTATGGCCGAACAAGGCCTGATACCGCTTAAACACCGCCTGCTGGGTCACAATCCCCAAAAGCTGATTCTCTTCATCGGTAATGGGAATAAACCGTACCTTGGAAGTAATGAACCTGGCCGCAGCCTCCTCAATCCACATCTCCTGGGAAATGGTCTCAATGGTGGTCCGCATAAACTCCTGCACCGGCCTCTTTAAGAATTCCTCCTTCCCGCATCCGTCCATCCGGAAATACTCCTCAAATACAAACTGCTTGGACAGCACTCCCACAAACCTGCGCCCGTCCACCACCGGCAAGGACAGCAATTCATGCTCATTGATAATGCCAATGGCCTTCTCCACTGTGTCCGTAACCTCGATACAGCTGATTTTCTCATAGGGCAGCATAATCGTTTTAACCTTCATTCTGAAATCCTCCTTTATTTTTACTTACAAATACGCTCTATGCCAAAGCCTTCTTCTTCCATCTTCCCCGCAGATAAAACACCGTGGTCATCCCTGCCCCAATCAGCCAGGAGCAAAGCAGGGATATAAAAATACACTCCTGCCTACCGTTAGGAAGCTCCGGGGTCCTTGTGAAATACGCAATCCCATAAGCCACGGGCACCCGCACCACCACCGTGGTAATCAGGGAAATCCACATGGGCGTCATGGTATCCCCGGCCCCGCGCATCACACCGGACAGGCTCTGGGTCA
>CAPNGW010000486.1 GCA_948665105.1 uncultured Lachnospiraceae bacterium | reverse complement strand
ATGGCCGGACCAAGGGGCCAATCTGTGACAACCGCTTCATGACGGAGGTTGAGGGCGTGTTCACCTGCGGGAACGCCATGCATGTCAATGACCTGGTGGACTATGTATCCGAGAGCGGCGAGATTGCCGGGAAAGCGGCGGCTGCCTTTAAAATGATCCGGGAGAGGGAAAGCCCTGGCCAGGGGAATCACAATAATGCCAAAGCAGTCCTTGACAGCGTACAACAGCGGCGGATTCCCCTTGTGGCGGAGGATTCCCTGCAATATCTTGTGCCCCAGAGGCTGAGTCTTGGCAGTGACTTAAGCAAGGTGGTACTATATTTCCGAAGCAGGGAGATACTTCCGGAGGGAACACTTACCATCACAGTGGACGGAGAAGTGGTTTTGACCCGGAAATACAGGAATTTAAAGCCGCCGGAAATGGAGCGTCTGGAAGTGAACTTTGAAGAGCTGAAGCTGACGGAGGCTTCCAGGGTGCGGATTTCCATTGTAGAAGGAGGCGGTAAGGAATGAGAGAGATGACTTGTATTACCTGTCCCAACGGATGCATGCTGAAGGTGGAGGAAGGGGAAGGCGGTATCCGGGTCACCGGCAACAAGTGCAGACGGGGCGAGGATTTTGCTTTGGCAGAAGTAAGGCATCCCATGCGGACCATAAGCAGCACAGTGCCCACGGTGTTCCCCGATTTTCCGGTGGTTCCGGTGCGGGTGACCGGAGAAATCCCAAAGGAGCGCATCTTTGACGTGATGGACGAAATAAATCAGGTAACCCTCAAGGTCCGGGCAGGACGGGGGGATGTGGTAATCCCGGACGTGCTGGGCCTGGGTGTCGACGTAATCGTAACCAGCAATATGTTGAAATGTCCGTGATACCGGGGCAGGCAGAGGATATGCTAAAATGCCCCCAATACCGGGGCAGGCAGAGGATATGCCAAAATGCCCCCAATACCGGGGCAGGCACAAGGAAAGGAGAAATAGAATGAGTACAAAGCCATATAAAGGATTTGAACCAAGGTGGGTGAAGGAGGCTGCTCCCAAAGACAGCTACCGTTCCATTTTCCGTTGGGGAGACCCGGATTTTGTGAAATACCCCAAGGAATCCCTGTATAAAATGATAAAAGAAAAATTTAAAATGACCGATGAGGATTTCAGGCAGTATGCCGGTGATATTGGCATGGACCCGGTGAAGCTGGATGCACCCTGCGGCCTGGATGAGGAGCATCTTAAAGCCCTGGCAGGCATTGTGGGCCAGGAAAATCTCACCACAGAGGATTATCCCAGGCTGGCCGTGGCCTACGGCAAAACCGGATATGACGCAGCACGGCTTCGCCAGAGGAAGATTGACTGTCTGCCGGATGTGGTACTGTACCCGGGAGAAACCA
>CAPNGW010000485.1 GCA_948665105.1 uncultured Lachnospiraceae bacterium | reverse complement strand
ATACCCACTGGCCGGCGGCGGCTGAACACCAGCAGCAGAAGAAAGCCCGCCACTGTGGGAGGCAATACCATGGGCAGGGTCAATAGTCCATCCGCCACCGCCTTCACTCTGGGCCCCGCCTTTATCACCTTTCGCGCCACAAAAATCCCCAGGAAAAAGCAAATCACCGTGGCTGCCACCCCGGTCTTTAAGGAAATCCACAGGGGGCTGAAATCCAAATCCCCTAAAATTTTCATCCACTCTCTCATTACCGCTCCACATCCGTGTCAAAATAGTAGCTTTCAAATACTGTCTTTGCCTTAACAGACAGCACAAAATCATAGAACATCCTGGCCGCCTGGCTCTGGACCTGATCCGCCTCAGGGTTCACCACCATGCTCATGGGATAGATTACATCCCCGGTCAAATCGTAGCTGACATATTCCAGGATATCCAGCTTGTCCTCATAGCCGTAAGTGTCTGAATAGTAGGTGGTCCCCACCTCACAGGAGCCCTGTGCCACCGCAATGAGTACCTTGCTCACGTTGTCCTGTTCGCTGACTTCCACTCCTCCCAGGGCTTGGGATATCTCCTCCGTGGGGATGGCTGCAGCGTCCTCAGTCTCTCCCAGAATTCCCAGGCCCACAAGTGCCTCCCTGGTGTATTTTCCCACCGGCACACTGCCTCCGGCCAGAGCGATACTCTCTGCATCCCCAAGGCTTAAAAGGCCGGTCACTGCCGTGCCGCTGTCCTTTAAGGCCACAACCACAACCTGATTATTCACTACGTTTGCCCGGGTTCCCTCCACCAGAAGACCTTCCTCCTCCAGGGAATCCATTTGCTTTTGGGCCGCCGAGAAGAAGATATCGCACTCATAGCCCTCCTGAATCTGGGTCATCAGCGTACCGGAGCTGTCTGCATTGAAAACAATGGAAATCTCCGGATGCTCCTTGTTGAATTCCTCTGCCAGCTGTGTCATCACCGTATTTAAGCTGGCCGCTATAAAGACCTGTATCTCTGTGTTTTTCGCATTGCCAGGGCCGCCGCAGCCTGTCAGCAGACATATACCCAACATACACGCCAAAAGAACCGCAATCACTTTGTTTTTCATTATCCTATGCCACCAGCCCAATCACATCCACTCCACAAAGGAGTAAAATATTTTTCACCAGGAAATTTGCCACCACCAGCGCCAGGGCTATCCACAGGTAAAGCTCCCGGTACTTCATACCAATGGGCAGCTTCCCTCCGGAAAGACGCTGGACGGTCTGGCTTATCATAAACCATCCGCCCACCACAGCCACATAGATTACAAAGGGATGCAGCAGAAGGGACTTTATCGGCCGTCCGTGGAGAAGACTAACCACCGCCCTGGTCCCTCCACATCCCGGGCAGTAGAAGCCCGTCATCCTCTGAAGCATACAGGGCCTTTGATTG
>CAPNGW010000484.1 GCA_948665105.1 uncultured Lachnospiraceae bacterium | reverse complement strand
AGCGTGTTTCCATAGGGCGGGCCCTGATGAACGCTCCGGCGGTGGTGCTGGCAGATGAGCCCACAGGAAATCTTGACTCCCGAAACAGTCAGGAAATCGTTTCTCTCCTTAAATTCAGCAACCAGAAGTATAACCAGACATTAATCGTGATTACCCATGACGAGAGCATCGCTTTGCAGGCGGACCGCATCATTGCCATCGAGGACGGGCGGATTACCAGAGATGAGGTGATTCGTTCATGAATGTATTTCAGAGAGTAACCATCAAGACCTTGAAGGAAAACAAGACACGGACTATTGTTACCATCATTGGCATTCTGCTGTCCCTGTCCATGTTTACGGCAGTGACGGTGAGCATATCCTCTTTTCGCAATTTTATGCTGGAAATTGCCATTCAGCGGGAGGGAAACTGGCATGGGACTGTGGCGGTGAACCGAGGGACCATGGAGGACATCTCCTCCGATACGGCCGTTGAGAAGGTTTCTTATTTGGAGACCATTGGGTATACACGACTTTCCGACGGTGTGAACCCGGATAAGCCCTATCTTTTTGTTGGCGGCCTTGACGAAAATGCCGGTGACATTCTCCCTCTCAACGTCACGGAGGGGCGGCTGCCGGAAAATGATACGGAGCTGTTAATTCCCGAGCATCTGGCCTACAACGGAGGCATCTCCTACAATGTGGGAGACACCGTAACATTTCATATGGGGGAGCGGATTTCCCCGGATAAGGAAGGGAACCTGCATACTCTGGGACAGACAACTCCGTATTTGTACACGGAGGAGGAATTACAAAAGCAGGGGATTTCCCCGGAAGCACTGGCAGAGAGGGATACGGAACGCCTTCTCCCTCAATTTGATTTGACATATACCATAGTGGGAATTTATCAGCGTCCTTCCATTGAGCCTTATATTGCACCGGGATACACAGCCTTGACGGTAAGTGGAAGTGGCTCGGGTACCGGAAGCTCCGGCTCCGATACAGCATCCAGTGGGATTGGAAGCTCCGGCTCTGACACGGCGGCTGGCGGGATTGGCAGCTTCCAGGCTTATATCCGTTTTTACAATCCCAAGGACGCCATCCCCTGGCTATCCCAGCACTATCCGGAGAACAGCGACACCAATTCCGATCTTTTGCGGCTGTATGCGGCTTCCTATGAGAGTTCCTACAATGCAGTGCTGTACCGGCTGGCCGCCGTGCTGATATTCATCATCATGTTCGGCTCCATCTCCCTGATATATAACGCTTTTTCCATCTCGGTGACGGAGCGGACCAAGCAGTTCGGTCTTTTGTCCTCACTGGGCGCCACCAGGAGGCAGCTGGTGCGCAGCGTATTGTTTGAGGGCTTAAGCCTCTGTGCCATCGGTATTCCTCTGGGAATCCTTGCGGGAATTGCAGGAATCGGCATAACCTTTGCCCTGCTGGGGGCTTCCCTCTCCGAGATTCTCTATGGCGCCCGGGCGGTTCCTCTGAC
>CAPNGW010000483.1 GCA_948665105.1 uncultured Lachnospiraceae bacterium | reverse complement strand
TATGTGGCCCGGGGATATGAGTCCATTCGCCAGGGAGAGAAGAAGGCCCGGGAGCTTCTGGATTTAAGTCAGGGAGAAATTCATATCGGAGCCAGTGACATGACGCTGCAGTTTTATCTTCTTCCCTGGCTGGAGCAGTTCCATCGGAGATATCCCAAAATAAAGGTGACGGTAACCAACGCTCCCACCCCGGAGACCATTCAACACCTTAGGGACGGGCGTATTGACTTTGGGGTGGTGAGTTCTCCCATACACAGCCGTCATTCCTGGAAGCTTATGCCGGTGCGGAGAATTGAGGATGTGTTTGTGGCAGGCAATGTGTTCTGGCAGCTGAAGGGGAAGCTGTTGTCCTACCGGGACCTGGAGCATCTGCCCATTCTCTTTTTGGAGGGAAATACCTCCACCAGAAGCTATGTGGAAGAATTTCTGGCTCAGCAGGGGGTTTTACTTCACCCTGAGTTTGAGCTTGCCAACAGCAATATGCTCATTCAGTTTGCCTTGCGTGGCTTAGGCGTTGCCTGCGTGGTGCGGGACTTTGCCAAAGACTGTATTGACAGCGGCCAGCTGTTTGAGCTGACCTTTGACCGCAGAATTCCCCAGCGGGAAATCTGTATTATAACCGACGAGAAGATACCCGGGACCACAGCATCCCGAAAGCTTCTTGATATGATGGGCCAGGAGCCGATGCCTTAAGGCCAAGGAAACGGAGGATGGAAGATGATTAGGAATATTGTGTTTGATGTGGGAATGGTGCTGGTGGATTTTTGCTGGCAGAGAGTGATGGAGAATCTGGGATTTACGGAGGAAATGACGGAGAAGGTGGCGGATGCCACGGTGCATTCCAGGTTCTGGGGGGAATATGACAGGAGCAGTATGAGTGATGAGGATATCCTTGCAGGAATGATAGGCCTTGCACCAAAGCTGGAGAGGGAAATCCGGCTGTTCTGGGACCATGTGGGGGAGTCCATCCACAAATATCCTTATACGGAGGAGTGGATAAAGGAATGGAAACGGAAGGGCTATGGCTGTTACATACTGTCCAACTATCCCAGGCGGACCTACCAGCTGACCAAGGAGGAGCTGTCCTTTGAGGAGCTTATGGACGGCGTGCTGTTTTCCTACCAGGTACAGCAGGTAAAGCCCGAGGCAGCCATCTATGAGAGCCTTCTTTCCAAGTTTCAGCTTATTCCAAAGGAGTGTGTATTTCTGGACGACAACCCGGACAACGTGGAGGCGGCCCGGCGCCTGGGGATGTGCGGGATTGTGTTTACCGGTAAGGGGGAGGCCGAGGCAGAGCTAAAGAAGCTGGGTGTGAAGTAGCAGATAAAAGTCCACAGACGAAAATCCTTGAGAGGATTGCGGGTCTGTGGACTTTTATATTTCTATTTTTATATTTCACAGGAAGGCTGTGAGGCCTTTAAATTTTTCTGGGCGGTTGAGAGCATCAGCTTAATGCGGTTTAACTGGTTTACCTCACTGGCTCCCG
>CAPNGW010000482.1 GCA_948665105.1 uncultured Lachnospiraceae bacterium | reverse complement strand
CCATGGCAATGGTGGTGGTTCCAATATCAATGGCGATATCATAGCCTTCCGTCTCATCTGCAATGTCTCCCCGGGCCTTGCTGTGCTGGGACACCACTGCAAACTGGGATTCATCGTCAGACTGAATCACAACCCGTCAGTCATCTTTTGGAAATGTGCGGCAGGCCAGACGCCATCCTTCGGCAAGCTCCTCCTCCGCGAAAAAGCCAATGTCCTCCTTTGAGGGCTCCTGAGCCCCACTCATCATTCGCACCTTGCATTTTCCGCAGGTTCCTCTTCCTCCGCAGGCCGCACTGACGTAAAGCTTCTGGCTCCGCAGCTGTTCCAGAAGAGACGAGCTCTCATCTCCCTGAAACATATACTCTCTTCCTTCTCGTACTACTGTTATATTCATCCCGCACTCCTCGTATACTGTCGCTGAAATTGGTTCCAGGAGCAATATACTGAATATAGCACACCGCTCCGTAAAATGCAACAAAAGCCGGTCCACCATAAGGTGAGCCCGGCTTTGTTATAGACATTACTTATTTGCTGACAGCCGCCTTTGCCGTCTCTGCTGCCGTCGCTGCGTCGGGAGTATAGTAATCTGCTCCAATCTGCTCTGCAAAGCTCTGGTTCACGGGAGCTCCCCCCACCATTACGATGAATTTATCCCTCAATCCACGGCTGTTTAATTCGTCGATTACTGCCTGCATATTGGGCATGGTGGTGGTCAGCAGTGCAGACATACAGATTACGTTTGCCCCCACCTCCTGTGCACGGTCAATGAATACGCCAGGCTCCACGTCAACACCCAAATCGGTGACCTCGAAGCCGACACCCTTCATCATCATGGTAACCAGGTTCTTACCGATATCGTGAAGGTCGCCCTTTACGGTTCCGATAACAGCCTTGCCCACCGGCTCATTTCCAATCTCAATCAGCTTGGGCTCCAGAATTGCAAGACCTGCGTTCAGGGCACGGGCGGCAACCAGCACCTCCGGCACGAACACTTCATTGTTCTTAAATTTCTCGCCGATAATCATCATGCCGGCCAGAAGGCCCTCATTGAGAATGGCTTTTGGGTCCTTGCCCTCATTAATCGCCTCTTCCACCAGCGCCTTTACATTTTTCGCTCTGCCCTTCTGTAAAAACTCGCTAATCTCATGAATCTCTGCCATGATTTTATCCTCCTTCATTGGCGGACTGTCCCGCATTTATCTCGTTGGATTCAGTATAAAAGAATTCCAAAACCTATTTTGTACTTTTTTTGGAAAACCGGTAGTTTTTTTACAACTTAATGTGGGGCAGTCCCTCAAGTCCCGCCTTCAAATCCGCCTCTGTGGGAATATAATCATACATCTCCTGATTGTGATAACGCTCATAGGCCAGCATGTCGAAATATCCGGTTCCGGTAAGGCCAAAGAGAATGGTCTTCTCCTCCCCGGTTTCCTTACACCTCATGGCCTCGTCAATGGCCGCCCGGATGGCATGGCTGCTCTCCGGCGCAGGCAGGATACCTTCCACCCTG
>CAPNGW010000481.1 GCA_948665105.1 uncultured Lachnospiraceae bacterium | reverse complement strand
CACGGAAGGCTTTTGGGCGTCCAGGGCCAGTTCCTGGCAGCCTTAAGCGAGACGGTGATTGCCGAGAGCAAGGACGGATATCCTGAGCTGGAGGAGAAGCGTGCATTTATCCTGAAGGTGCTGGCTCAGGAGGAAGAGAAGTTTAATAAGACCATCGACCAGGGTCTGTCCATTCTGGCCCAGCTCCAGGGGGAGCTGGAGAAGCAGGGAGGAAAGGTGCTGTCCGGTGAGGATGCATTTAAGCTCTATGATACCTATGGATTCCCCCTGGATTTGACACAGGAGATTCTGGAGGAAAAAGGCTTTTCCATTGACGAGGCAGCCTTCAAGGCCTGCATGGAGGAGCAGAGGAACAAGGCCAGAAGCGCCCGGAAGGAAACAAATTACATGGGTGCGGATGCCACCGTATATGATGAGATTGACCCGGCCATTACCACAGAATTTGTGGGCTATGACCGCCTGGAGCATGAATCTGAGATTACCGTGCTCACCACGGAGAGCGAGCTGGTGGAGGCTCTTTCCGATGGGGACACAGGCACGATTATTGTAAAAGAAACACCCTTCTATGCCACCATGGGTGGACAGAATGCGGATACTGGTGTGATTTTCGTTGGTGAGGAAAGCCGGTTTAAAGTGGAAGATACCGTGAAGCTTTTGGGTGGCAAGATAGCCCATATCGGGAAAGTGGAAAAGGGGATGTTTAAAACCGGGGATGCCGTGACCTTATCCGTGGACGAAAGAAAACGTGGACTCATTGGAAGAAATCACAGTGCCACACACCTGTTGCAGAAAGCCCTCCGTGAGGTATTGGGAAGCCATGTGGAACAGCATGGTTCCGATGTGAATGCGGACAGGCTGCGCTTTGACTTTTCTCACTTTGCGGCCATGACACCGGAGGAGATTGCCAGGGTGGAGGCCATTGTAAATGAGAAGATTGCGGCGGCGCTTCCGGTGGTGACCAAGGAAATGACTTTGGAGGAAGCTAAGAAAACAGGGGCCATGGCTTTGTTTGGGGAGAAGTATGGTGAGACCGTGCGGGTGGTAACCATGGGAGATTTCTCTGTGGAACTCTGCGGAGGTACTCATGTAAATAACACCAGTGCCATCAGCGCCTTTAAGATTATTTCCGAATCCGGTATTGCGGCTGGGGTACGGCGTATTGAGGCTATGACCTCCCAGGGTGTATTTGCTTACTACGACCGGCTGGAGGAGACTGTGAACCAGGCGGCGCAGATGGTAAAAACCACACCGGCAGGATTACTGGAGAAGCTTTCTCACCTGATGACGGATTTGAAAGCCTTACAGAGCGAGAACGAGTCCTTAAAGAGCAAAGCGGCCAAGGAGGCTCTTGGCGACGTTATGGACCAGGTGGTGGAGGTAAAAGGCGTGAAGCTGTTGGCTTCCAGTGTATCCGGTGTGGATATGAACGGCCTGCGGGATTTGGGAGACCAGCTCAAAGCCAAGTTGGGAGAAGGCGTTATCGTGCTTATTTCCGATTTGGATGGGAAGGTGAATCTG
>CAPNGW010000480.1 GCA_948665105.1 uncultured Lachnospiraceae bacterium | reverse complement strand
CATGGAGATGCTTTACTATCTCCACAATATCCGCCACCACCGCACTGGCGGTGGGCAGCTTGCCGGCACCGCTTCCATAGAACATGGCATCCCCCAGCACATTGCCGTGAACAAAAATGGCATTGAACACACCATCCACATTGTACAAGGGGTGGGTTGTGGGAAGCATCACCGGAGCCACCATGGCATAATAGCCCTCCTCCGTCTTCCGGCTGGTGGCCAAAAGCTTGATTGCACGATTCATGGCCTTGGCATATTTGATATCCACAGCAGAAATCCCGGTGATTCCCTCAGTGTAAATCTCCTCAAAGTCCACCTGCTGTCCGCACATCAGGGAGGTAAGGATAGCGATTTTCCTGCATGCGTCATGGCCCTCCACGTCCGCCGTGGGGTCTGCCTCCGCATAGCCCTTCTCCTGGGCGTCCTTTAATACCTGATGAAATTCTGCGCTCTCCTCCGTCATCTTGCTGAGCATGTAGTTGGTGGTTCCGTTCAAAATTCCGGTAACCTCCTCAATCACGTCTGCCGTCAGGCAGGAGTTGAAGGGGCGGATGGTGGGAATGCCTCCGCCTACGCTGGCTTCAAACAGGAAGTTGATATTCTGCTTTTCGGCGATTTCAAGAAGCTCTGCCCCGTGTTTTGCCACCAATGCCTTGTTGGAGGTGGTGACACTCTTCCCGGCCAGCAGGGCTTTCTTCACAAAGGTATAAGCCGGCTCCACACCGCCCATGGCCTCCACCACCACTGCAATCTCCGGGTCTGTGACAATGACCTCATAATCATGAACCACCTTGGACTGAATGGGCTCCCCGGGAAAATCCCGAAGGTCCAGCACATACTTTACTTGAATTTCCTGTCCGGCTCTCTTCTTAATACACTCACGGTTGGTGTCAAGCACCTCACAAACACCGGAGCCTATGGTGCCGTACCCTAATATTGCAATCTTAATCATTTGACTACTCCCTTGCTAAAATTTTTAAATAATGAATTCCGTTCTGCTGTTCTATGGTCTCTACCATCCGGGAGATATCACCGGTACTGCTTAGCACTTCCACGCTCAAGGTCAGGGAAGCCACACCGTTAACCGGAATGCTCTGGTGTATTGTAAGAATGTTTGCACGGTAGTCGGCAATTACTTTGAGCACCACAGACAGAAGCCCCGGCTGGTCATCCAGCTGAATCACCAGGGTTATGGTCTTTCCCTTGGCATTGTCGTGAAAGGGGAAAATATCGTCCTTGTACTTATAAAAAGAGCTGCGGCTGATTCCCACCATGTCTGTGGCTTCCTGCACCGATTCCGCACGGCCGGAATCCACAAGCCGCTTTGCCTCCACCACCTTTAAGAGAACCTCCGGCACCGCCTTCTTCTTCAACACAAAATACGCTGTCTTATCCTCCATAGCATCTCCTTTTTGTTCGCACCATAAGAACACTTGTCTTCACAAGAGAGATAGTACCACATTTACGTCTCTGGTGCAAGTTAAAATTTGCGTCCGCTGCCGCCCACCTTCCGGCCTCCTGCGCT
>CAPNGW010000479.1 GCA_948665105.1 uncultured Lachnospiraceae bacterium | reverse complement strand
ATCTACGTCACCAGGGCAGAGTTATCTATAAACAAAAAAGCCGCACAGTAGCTGAACATCCGTCAGTTACTGTGCGGCTGATATGAATTAAAATCGGTATTACCGGGTTGCTGCCCGTTTGTCCTTTATGTGAAATGGTTCCTTATCACCTCCCAGTCTGCCCCCACCAAAGGGCGTATTGTAATGGAAAAAGAATGGTGGCAAATCCGAAAATCCTCTCTGATTAAGATTGCTCATGGATTTCTTTGCTTTCAGAAAACAACAACATATAGTATTGTATACATTATTTGTTTCTGTATTTAGTGTCATATGCGCGCTTTACAACACCTGAGCAACCTTGGTAATAATGGGTTTTCCGATTTGTCCTTATTATACCGTAAGGGCATACGCAAGCCAGCATGTTGTTCTTTAATGGAATCGACAGTGTGAGCATCAGCCACCGACTTGGCCATGCCCATGTATCCACCACCACGGATATATACAGTCATGTGATTAAGGAGGCAGAGGAACGCATCAGTGACTGTGTGGCGGATGTGATTTTGAGACCGGCGAAGACGAAGCTGAGGGTTGTGGGGGATTAAGAGAAAGCAATGAATCAAAAATGGGATGCGTTTCCATTTAGGCACGCATCCCATTCCTTTTTACCAATATTGCTTTACCTTTTCACTGAATTCAATTTCAGACAATTGGAATCTCTCTGCAATCCGCTTTATAGTTTCTGCTAATGAAACCCCTAAATCTTTACACATTAAAACGGCACCTTTAATCTGACCCGTTAATTCGCTCTCTTCCCTCATCTGCTGAATTGCCAAACACATATTCACCGCTCCTTTCCCTTCGGGATATTCTAACTTGGATACCGTAACAACATTTATTACTTCAGCCGCCTGTCTTTCCATGCTTTGGAACTTTATGTCTTCTATTACAACTTTATTCAAGGCTTTCTTATCTTTAGAATACTTGATGTAAAGCATCACTTCCCTCAGGTTCGAGTGGAATTCGTTGATTTCATCATCTGACATCTCACTTGGGGCAATCAGGTTCACATGGTAGTCCGGCGCGTGTGAAAGAATTGCATCGTCCACATCCGAATACATTTCTTTTAGGGAGAGCGGCGCATCCCAGTTGTCTGATCCGAAATATATTACAAGAGTGACCACAGGGATAAGGCGGTCTGACTTCCAGAAGCCGCTTAAGAACTCACCGTCTGTTGGAGCCTCTTTTTCTGGTGGATTATCCGCCTGTTTTGATTTCGATTCCTTCATGGCCTGTGTATGGGCATTGGCCGCCTCGCTGACCTGGTGGGATAGCTGGAGGAAATCATAAACCCCATTCTTGACCGGAAGGGCATAATGGATTTCCGCTTGGTTCTCGATTCCTACAATACAGTATGCCGTTCTGCCGTCTGTCATGGCATGCAGGAGTTTCAGCACATCCCGGTATTTCTGCTCCGGCACACCGGCACCGTCTCCTCCATATGGAATCACAATCTCCGTAGTGTCCAGTTCCGTCAGCCGGGCAGGGTC
>CAPNGW010000478.1 GCA_948665105.1 uncultured Lachnospiraceae bacterium | reverse complement strand
CCCACCACCCTTGGACCCACCAAAAATACCCTGCGCCGTCTGGCAAGGGAGATGGGGCAGAGGGATGTGGTGCTGACGGATGGCCTTGTGGAAGTCTTCGGCCTTGACCAGGAGCAGTTTCAGAAGCTTCTTATAGCCAAAGCCTTGGAGATAGCTCCAGAGGTGGATGTGATTCTTCTGTGCCAGGGCTCCATGGCATACTGCCAGAAGGTCATTGCCCACTCCTGCAAAAAGCCTGTTGTCTCCAGTCCCCGCTATGGCATAGGGGCCCTGAAGCAGGCCTTGATACAGAAGGGTGTGATAAAGCCCTTATGATATCCGACTACATTTTTAAAAGCCACCATGCCACGGCTTCACAATAAAAGGAGGATTCTCATTTATGCTTACAGATACCACACACTCACCTTACGCAAAGGCTTCTCCTCTGCCCCTTAACACTGTCACATGGACCAAGGGCTTCTGGAAGGATGCTGTGGATTCCAATGCACGCCACACCCTCCCCCATCTTCAGGCCATGTTTGAATCCCCAAAAATCAGTCATGTGGTGGAGAACTTCCGCATCTGCTCCGGGGAGTCGGAGGGTTCCTTCGACGGCACGGAATTTGGAGACGGCGATTTCTACAAGTGGATGGAAGCTGCCGTATTAACCGCCGGGCAGACCAAGGATAAAAAGCTTCTTCAAAAGCTGGAGGAATACATTGATTTAATTGCCCGCACCCAGCAGGAGGACGGCTATATCTCCACCCAGCAGATTATCGGGGAGCGGGAGCAAAACGGTGTAACGCGCTTCGGCAGCATCAACGATTTCGAGGTTTACAATTTCGGTCACCTGTTGACTGCCGCCTGTATGCATAAGCGCATCACCGGGAAGGATACCTTCCTCCATATAGCGAAAAAGGCTGCCGGATGTCTGGCCCGCATGTATGAAGAAAGCGCCAACACCGGCCATGTGCAGACTGCGGTGTGTCCCTCCCACTATATGGGCCTTATCGAGCTGTATCGCACCACCGGGGAAAAGAAGTATCTTGACCTGGCCCAGCTTGCCATCACCCTCAGAGATTCCGTCACAGAGGGCAGTGACGACAATCAGGACCGCATCCCTTTAAGGAAGCATACAAAAATTCTGGGCCACGCGGTTCGGGCCAACTACCTTTACGGAGGAGTGGCGGATCTGTACGCGGAAACCGGAGATGAGGAGCTTTTTATGGTTCTCTCCCGTGTGTGGCAAAACCTGATGAACACGAAGCTCTACATTACCGGGGGCTGTGGTGCCCTCTACAACGGTGCTTCCCCCTACGGTAATTTCTTTGACCACCAGCTCGTCCATCAGGCCTATGGATACGAGTACCAGCTTCCCAATATCACCGCCTACAATGAGACCTGCGCCTCCATCGGCCATGTCCTGTGGGCCCACCGCATGTTTCAGATTGAGCCCAGGGCTGAATACTTCGACGCCATTGAGCGGGCCATGGTCAATGTGAATCTGGCCGCCGTCAGCCTGGACGGGAAGAAATTTTTCTATGAAAATGCATTGCGACGG
>CAPNGW010000477.1 GCA_948665105.1 uncultured Lachnospiraceae bacterium | reverse complement strand
TTTCGCACCCCCATCCTCCCTATCCGTCTCCCGGCGGGAACCTCCGCAGTCACACATACACAAGCTCTCCAAGCTGCTCATAGCTGTATCCCCCCAGAGCGTCCAGCCTCTTTCGAAACTCCCTGCTCTTAAGGACTTTTAAAAACTCCTGCATCTCCTTAAGCTCCAAAAAGGATTGGTAGGTCACAAAGTCATATTCCTCACAGGCCACCTCCACAAAGTCCAAATCCAGAGCCCTGGCACTGGAATAGACTCCCAGGCCCGCGTGGGCATTGCCCTTCTTCACCGCCGCCGCAACACTCATGTGGGTGGTCACTTCATGCCCGTAGCCCTCAATCTCCTGGGGGCGGATTCCCAAAAGCTTCATCCGGTAATCCAAAAGCACCCTGGTTCCGGCTCCTCGCTGACGGTTTACATAGCGCACACCGTCCTTTGTCAAATCCGAAATTCCCCGGATATTTAAGGGATTTCCCTTCTGCACCATCAGGCCCTGCTTCCTCCTGACACCCTTGATGAGTACCATGTTTTCTCCCGGAAGCAGCTCCCTTACCATATGGAGGTTGTATGTTCCGTCCGATTCCTCCAGAAGATGGGTGGGGGCAAGGTGGGCCTCCTTCTTCTGAAGGGCCATGAGTCCGGCCAGGGAGCCCACATGGGTGGAGGATAGAAAGGCCTCTGCCCTCTGCTCCTTTAGTACATCACTTAACACATCCAGAATCAAATCGTGGCTGCCGATGACCACCAGCGTCTTTGCTATCTGCTCCAGATTCTTTGTGAGCCTGACCTCCACTTCTTCATGGGCCAAAACTCCCTCCTGGTTTCTGGGAATTACGCAAAAGCCGTCGGCCTTCACCAGGGACATGGAGGCTCCGGCTCCGCGGCTTAAGGGAACCGCAATCATCTGTCCCTCCACAATTCCAAGCTTCACCCGGACATATTCTTCGTATTTGAGGCCGGACATCACGGTTCTGGTAAGCCTGGCCTTCACCCGATGTTCCAAATCACCACTTCTCTCATAGTACAAATCCAAAAGGGGAACTACAAATTCCAGAAAGGTAATGTAAGCCGACACCGGGTAACCCGGAAGTCCAATCACCGGCTTGCCCTGAATCTCCCCCAGAATCACTGGTTTGCCGGGCTTGATGGCAACGCCATGGGTAAAAACCGTCCCCAGCTCCCTTATGGCATGGATGGTGTAATCATCCCTTCCTGCGCTGGAGCCCGCATTGACAATCACAATATCAGCATCCTTAATCCCCTGCAACAAGGCTTCTTTAATTAATATTAAATCGTCCTTTACTATTTCATGCCGCAAGCCTTCCCCGCCGTATTCTGCAACCATGTTCTGAAACAGGAAGGAATTCGTCTCAAGGATTTCCCCGTCTTTTGGTTCTCTGGTGTGCTCCACCATCTCATCCCCGGTGGGAAGAATGGAAACCACCGGCTTTCGGAATACGGTCACATCCCGGATTCCCGCCGCCAAAAGCACCGACACATCAACCGCACGGATTCTGTGGCGGCCAGGCAGCACCATCTCCTTTG
>CAPNGW010000476.1 GCA_948665105.1 uncultured Lachnospiraceae bacterium | reverse complement strand
CTCCCCCGGCACACAGGCGTAGGTCTCCCCAAACACCTCCCCGGCCTCCACCCGGCCCAGAAGGCTCTGATTTCCCCAGACATCATTTCTTTCAATATTGACGCTTCCACACAGCACAAAGCCCATAAATTTCAACGGCTCTCCGGCCCGGCAGATGTATTCCCCCTTCTCATAGGTTTTCCTCACCGGCTTTAAGCAATCCATTAGTGTTTCCAGCTCCTTACGCTCAATACCCGCAAACAGCTCCGACTGTCCTAATAAAAAATAATTCATATTTTCTCATTTCCGTTGTTTTAACAACATACATTATACAGCTATCCTACTATACTGGCCATAACAAGTCAATCAAACCCAGCAAAGAAAAGGAGAATCACACTTATGAATACGGACAAAAAAATGTTTTGCTTCCAATGCGAGCAGACCGCCGGATGCACCGGATGTATGGGAAATTCCGGCGTCTGCGGGAAAAAGGCAGATACCGCCAAGCTTCAGGACCATCTCACCGGGGCCTTAATCGGCCTGGCCAGAGCCTATACCGAAACGACCTCCCAAAAAGCAGGCGAATCCGATGCCCCACACGGCCAGGACACTTCCGGCTCCCTTAATGCCACTGCCATAGCAGCCCCGGGGTCTCTCACCAGGCTGGTATTGGAGGGCCTCTTTACCACCGTCACCAACGTAAATTTTAATAACGAGACCATTGAGGCGCTTATCTCCAACGTCCGCACCGAGAAGCAGAAAATCTCCCCGCTGACTCCGGACTACAACATGGAGGAATTATGGGAAGCCCAGGAGGACATCCGCTCCTTAAAATCCCTGATTCTCTTCGGTATCCGCGGTATGGCCGCCTACGCCTACCATGCACGGGTGCTGGGATACTCCGACGAGACCGTGGACGCTTTTTTCTTCGAGGCATTAAACCTGCTCTGGCAGGAGCTTCCTATGGATGCCCTGCTCCCGGCAGTCCTGAAGGTAGGCGAAATCAACTTAAGCTGTATGGCCCTTTTAGACAAAGCAAACACCGAATCCTTCGGCACCCCTGCTCCGGCCACGGTACCTCTGACAGTGGAGAAAGGCCCCTTTATTGTTATCACCGGCCACGATTTGTACGACTTAAAATTACTTTTGGAGCAGACAGAAGGCAAGGGCATCAACATCTACACCCACGGGGAAATGCTTCCGGCCCACGCTTACCCGTTATTAAAAAAATACCCTCACCTGAAGGGCAACTACGGCACGGCATGGCAGAACCAGCAAAAGGAATTTGCAAATCTGCCCGCCCCCATTCTTTTCACCACCAACTGTCTGATGCCCGTCAAAGACAGCTATGGGGACCGGGTATTTACCACCGAGGTGGTCTCCTATCCTGGCATGGTTCATATCGGAGAAGAAAAGGACTTTACTCCTGTCATTGAAAAAGCCCTGGAATTGGGTGGATTTTCTGAGGATACGGTATTTACCGGAATCAACGGCGGCACCCAGGTAACCACCGGCTTCGGTCACGGCGCTGTGCTGTCTGTGGCAGACCAGATCATCGACGCAGTAAAGAAGGGCCAGGTCAGCCACT
>CAPNGW010000475.1 GCA_948665105.1 uncultured Lachnospiraceae bacterium | reverse complement strand
GTGGCATACACCTGCCCAAGCTGTGGTGCGGAGATTGTCACCGACAGCACAACGGCGGCCACCTTCTGCTATTACTGCCACAATCCTGTGGTATTGTCGGGACGGCTGTCCGGGGAATATCTCCCTGACCGTGTGGTCCCCTTTGCCATTGACAAGAAACAGGCCACACAGAGATTTCTGGACTATGTACATAGTAAGAAATTCATTCCCCGGGCTTTTTTCCGAAAGAAGCAGATTGAAAAGCTCTCGGGTATTTATTTCCCCTACTGGGTCTATGAGTGTGCCATGGAGGGCACCATGGATGCCCAGGGAACCAACATCCGGGTGTGGAGAAGCGGAGAGATGGAGTATACCGAGACCAAATATTACCGGGTAGAGCGTGAAGGCACGGTGGAGCTTGACGATATCACCAAGAACGCCTTAAAGGAAGCGGACAAAAAGCTGGCGGAAGGCGTGCTGCCCTATGATTTGAGGGAGATGAAGGAGTTTCACATGGGCTATCTCTCAGGGTTTCAGGCTCAGAAGCGGAATGTGGACAAGGAGGAGCTAAAAGGTACGGTGCAGCAGGAGGTGAAGGACTACGGCAGACAGCTGCTTCGGGACACCATCACCGGATATTCCGGCGTCACCGTCAACAGCCATAATCTGAAGACCCAAAGGGAGAGATGGTCCTATGTGCTCCTGCCAGTCTGGACGCTGACCTACAAAGCCCACAACGGCAAATTTTATTATTACTCCATGAACGGGCAGACCGGAAAGGTCTACGGAGAGCTTCCGGTGGATTACAGAAAGGTGTTCCTGCTGGGCGGAATTATAGGCCTGGTTGTGCTGGTGCTGTTTCTGATTGGAGGGTATCTGATATGAGAAAATTAAGTGGCGTATTCCTTCTGCTGGTGGCAGTATGCGTTCTGGGGACAGGCGGACTTTTGGCTCAGGCAGCTTCGGAACCTGCCCAGGTGGTGGATGAGGCGGGGCTTTTTGACAACAGCCAGCTTAAAAAGCTTGCCACTCAGGCAGAAGAGCTGGAGCTGTCCTCCAACTGGGATATTATGGTGCTGACTGTGGCGGATGCACAGGGCAGAAGCGCAGAGCAGGTGGCGGAGCAGTGGGTGGACAATAACATTCAGACTGAAAGTGGTGTTTTGTGTCTGATTGATATGGACAACCGTGAACTGTATCTGATGCCTGTGGAGGATGCCAATTATTATCTGACGGACCAGCGGATAGAGGAAATACTGGACAAGGCTTATTATGATGCCACCGATGAAGCTTATTATGAGGCCATGAAAAGCATGCTGGATGGTATCGGAGACGCTTACCAGCGGGGGATTCCCGATAACCAGTATACCTACGATGAGGAGACCGGAGAGATTGCCCCTTACAAGGAGAAGAAGCGGCTGGAAATCTGGGAAATCCTGCTGGCAGCAGCGGCAGGCTTGGCTGCCGGCGGAGCCACCGTCGGTACGATAGTGGGAAAATACCGCCTGAAATGGGGAGGATACCAGTATTCCTGCAGGGAGAACGGGCGCGTCCAGCTTGGGGTGAACCGGGATACCTTTGTGAACCAAAT
>CAPNGW010000474.1 GCA_948665105.1 uncultured Lachnospiraceae bacterium | reverse complement strand
CGGGGAGGCTGATACTGCTGCTGAGGCTCCTGCTGATACGGTGGCTGGGGCACGGGCTTCTGCTGGTATGGCTGGCCCTGAGGTGCCTGCTGATACGGTGGCTGAGGCACGGCCTCCTGCTGCACTTGAAATTCCACTAAAGATGTGCCACATGCCTCGCAAAATCTGGCATCATCTTCATTTTTGGTTCCACATTCCGGACAAAACATATGGCTCACCTACCTTTCTGATTCCAGCCCTCATCATTCATGAAGGCCTGCAATTTTTCTACATTGGCCTGTTCAATTTCCGTAAACATGCCGCTGACTTCCTCCATATCCTCCACCTTCTCCATGGTGGCGTACCACTCGTACGTGTTGAAGTAGTCGATATTTTCCTGTTTGGTAAACATATAGCCACGACGGGCATAAATCTCGTTGATGGCAAGTTGACAGGTGGCTTCGTCCGGAACCTTTAGAAGAAGCATCTCGTCCGTCAGCATCACAAGGTCACTGTCGGGAAATACAAAGCCTTCATAGATGCCCCCCTGGCCTTCCAGCGGCTCCTCCGATGGCGGTGGTTCCGGCAAATCAGCCACAAAGCTGACAACAGCTTCTCCGGTATAGGATATCTCACCTGATTCCTGCCAGTACGTATCTTTGTTTTCCACAAATTCACCGGGTTTCTGTGCCTCCAGCGGCTCTTCTTTGGCAGGATTTATGATAATGCACACCGCCAGGATGGCAACAAGAATCACATCCACAACACCCAATATAATAGCTGCCGCTTTTGGCCCAGCGCCAGATGGTGCCTTTGTCTGTTCTTTATCCATAGCTATGTCCTCTTCCTATCCTAGTACAGCCATTCCAAAATTCCTCCAAAGGAACCCAAAAAGCTTCCGGCTATGGAGCTTGACATAAGCTGGAGCAGCACCCACATCACAACGCACACAATGATTGTGGTGCATACCCGTGTAACAAAATATGCATAAAATTTCTTATTTTCTTCCATCTGCACCATTGCGCCATATACACTATGCTGCAAATATCTCGTAAAGGTCAGAACAATCAGCCAGAGATAGATTGCAAGCTTCGGGGAGATAAAGAACAGTACTCCACAGACAATAAGGCCCATTGCCTGGTACAATGCACGTCCACCGGCCATGGCAAGCATCGCTTTTAAGTTTGTCGCTCCTTTAAATACACCGGTAAAGGTCTTTAATAAAAATGTATCCAAAAAGTCTGAGCCTGCGGTCAGCACAAGAATCATCACCAGAAGCTGGAACCAGGGAATTTTCACCATATCTGAATATGGTCCCATCATAATCTTGATTCTGATAATACCAATCAGGTAAAGCAACAGTCCCACTACTGCCTTCGCGATAATGAAGCCTATTCCTACCGTCTGGTTGCCTGCGGCGGCCAACTCCCGAATTCTGGTTACGGGGGCTTTCAGAATCGGCATAATCTCCGCAAACATATTTTTCGCACTGGATACCACAGCTTCCTTATTCTCATTGAACCACTCATTCCTTGGCCCTTGCTGGAATTGCTGACCCTGGGGACCCTGCTGATACTGCTGACCCTGGAAACCCTGCTGGTAT
>CAPNGW010000473.1 GCA_948665105.1 uncultured Lachnospiraceae bacterium | reverse complement strand
GAAGCCCAGAAACTTGATAATCCCCAGGTTTACAGAAGGGTGCAGACGCAGGCCGCCCTTGTAAGGTCCGATGCAGTTATTGAACTGTACCCGGTAGCCGATATTCACCTGAACCTGTCCCTTATCATCCACCCAGGGGACACGGAACTTAAACTGCCGGTCAGGCTCCACCAGGCGTTCCAGCAATGCTTCTCTTTTATACCTCTCCTCATTGGCCTCAATCACCGGACGCAAGGATTCCAGCACCTCTTTCACTGCCTGATGGAATTCAGGCTCTGCGGGATTCTTTGCCACGACTCTTTCCAGTACCTCATCAACATAGCTCATCATCTTATCTCCTTTTCCTGCAAATTTCTGTCTAACTTAATAGCTTTATCTTAATATAAAATGAAGGATTTGTAAATAATTTTTTCGTTATTTTATGTTTTTCTTCTTTTTTCAACGAAAAAAATACATTTTCTGCAACTTTGTGATATCAAAAATTCATTTTTGCGGTTTTGAGCCTGCCTGTCCCATACAATATTTTTCTCTCCGGGTCCTTGCTCCCTGTATTATGGTTTGCTCTCTGCCCACAGCCTGTAGGAGATGTCTTTTCCGTCCTGGAAAATATGGTACAAATGCCATCCTTCCCCGGCCTCTTCCATACGCCTTACAGCTTCTTCCCGCTGATTTGGCTGTATCCTGACTGAAATGCCACAGCTTGCGGATATCTGGCGCAGAGTAGGCATGGTAACGATAGAAAGTCCTGCCAGCAGCTTCTGTGCCCGGATGGCATAATGGGTGGAGTCGAAGGTGAAGAGATAATATTCTTTCATTATAGTGTAATCACCTTTGATGCCTGCTGCATTTTTTCCAGGATGTCGTACATGTTGCTGACCGTGCCGATTTTTAACTGTTCCGTCAGCCCGTAATAATTCAGGCAGGTGCCGCATACCAGAATCTCACATCCCTTATCCGTAAGCTCCCTGAGGTTGTCCATAACCTGCTGCTCCTCTCCTGCCGGAAGCTTGACACCGCTGTTCATAAACAGCACGGCCGCAGGTACCTGGTCGCTCTGGGACAAGGTGTAAATAGCCATCTTCATAAGGTTCTCGCCCAGTTCACGCTCCCCTTCCCCCACCACGTCCTTGCCGATGAATACGGCGTAACTTAAGCCTAAGGGGGGGCAAGCGGGAGACGGTGGGTAAGGAGTATCACTCTTTGACGCTGAATCCTCGGATGGCTGTGTCTGGTCTGCTGTGGGGACTTCACCTTCACCTGTCCCTGCATGGGCAGCATCGGCCCCCTGGAAGGTATACAGCTTCACCTCAAAGGTGCTTCCTTTCTCCTCCACAGACACCTCCATTCCCCTGGCCGCAGCCAGACGGCTTAGATTCTCCACCGCGATTTGATTGTCCACAGCCACCGTCAGGGACTCTGCTCCTTTGTCCAGCTCCTTTTTGGCCATTACCACCGGCATGGGGCAGGCCTTTCCCATTGCGTTGATGTACATGTGATTTCCTCCCTATTTGATATTCGTAATCCGCACATACTGCTTTGGCTCCAAATCCACCACCTGGCAGTCGTTGACATAGGTACATTCCGGGAGCACCACAATGGCT
>CAPNGW010000472.1 GCA_948665105.1 uncultured Lachnospiraceae bacterium | reverse complement strand
CTGCGTAGCAGCGAGAAAGCACCGAAGGTGCCTTTGCGAATGGCGCGGGAGTGAACTGTACACATTATGTCAGAAAAATACAAAAATCCACTTCGCAATGCGAAGCGGTTCAGGGAGGTCTATATGATGAAATACGCCAAAAATTTTTCCTGCCGGTTCTGCCCGTTCCATAAGCTTCCTGCCAGGATATGGGCTATACCGTTATGTGCTGCACTTCTCATGTGCCTTCTTCTGTCCGGCTGTCAGGATGGGCCTTCCACAGAGGACAGGAAAGCCCCTGCGCCTTTTTCAGAGCTTACCTGGGAATCTTCTTTTGACGATATGGTTTCCCTGGAGGGCGAAGCCGAGGAAGGCCGTCCGTCCGTGTATGGAGGTCTTGCTTATGATTACCCCAAAAGCTATGAGGGCAGGGAAGGAACCGTCACCTACATGTATAACGAAGAAGAACAGCTGGTAAGCATCGCCTGGTCTTACAGTGCTCCCTCCCCGGAGGAGCTGGATGCTGCATACCAGAAGCTGTATGACCAGATTGCAGAGCAGAACGGGGAGAGCGAGAAGGCTGCTGGTTATAACAACTACGGAGACATCTGGCGCCGGAAGGAAGGAAATATCATTTTAAGCGCCGTAGCCACCGACGAAATGTCCCTGCTTTTGTACTCTCACTTAAGCCCCCAGGTTTCCACCCTGGAGGTGGAAAAGGAGTAATGCAGTAAGAACAAAGAGCCTTTGCAGAATATTGTTGGCAAATTGCTGAAACAGCATCAGTCTGTATACAAAAGCCGCCCCGAAAAAAGATACCATCTTTTTCCGAGGCGGTTTTATTATCACAGCGATATATTATTTCACAATCACGCCATCCTCATCCCACAAATCATGCCAGTCCCTGGCGCCTTCCCAGAGAAATACCTGCCCCTTAACCAAGCGGTTGTTCCGCTCCAGGGTGGCAATCTTTGCCATTTCCTCTTCTGTCAGTGGATCCTCAGTTAAGCACTTTAAGTTGCTTAAATATTCCGGCTCATGTACGGAGAAGGGAATGGGAATCGCGCCTCTCTGGTGGGACCATTTTAAGGCAATGAGGGCCGGGTGCACCCCGTGGGCTTTGGCAATTTCCTGCATCTGGGGTGTCTGAAGGTCCGCAATGTCCTCCGGGCACATATCACGCTCCGGCCTCTGGGGAGAGCCAAGAGGCATGAAGCCGATGGGCTGAATGTTGTGAGCCACAAGGTAATCAAACAGCTCCTGCTGCTGGAAACAGGGGTGAAGCTCCATCTCACAGGCCACAGGCATAATCTTCATCAGGGGAAGCACTGCCTCAAGCTTGGGAATGGTCATGTTGGAGATTCCGATGTGACGGATTAGTCCCTTTTCCACCAGGGATTCACATTGCCGGTAAGTATTTATAAACTCCTCCACGGAGAAGGGCCTGGAATCGGGATTTCTTGAATCCACGTCACAGCCCGGTGCATGGTAATTGGGGAAGGGCCAGTGGATAAAGAACATGTCTATGTATCCGCACCTAAGGTCCGCAATGCTCTTTTTTGCGGACTCCTCCACTCGCTCATGCATATCGTTCCATACTTTTGTCATGATGTAGAGGTCTTTCCGCTCC
>CAPNGW010000471.1 GCA_948665105.1 uncultured Lachnospiraceae bacterium | reverse complement strand
CCAAGCCTTCAAAAATGTTGAATAAAATCTCCTTAGTTCCTGCCGCCGTCGCTTTGTGAGGGTCAAGACTGTCGATATCCTGCTGTATTCCTACAACAATGGAGCCGGATTCACTGGAAGGATCTTCCTGATCCGCCTGGTCGGAACTTCCCTGGTCAGAGCTTCCCTCCCCAGGATTTTCCTGGGAAAGACTTCCCTCCGAGCCGGTGCCGGACTCCGTAGAGGTATTATCCTCCGAAGACTCTCCTGTGCCGTCTGCGCATCCGCCCAGTACAGCCATTGTCAGAAGCGCCACAAAAAGTAAACTGAGAAACTTTTTCATTGATGCTCTTCTCCTCTTCGATAATCCTCTCACTATTCAATTGTCCCCCTCATTGTATCACAGAACAGGGAGATTGCAAGTATTTTTTCGCGTACATTCCAAATGGCAGCTGTGCTCTTTTTTCTTCACATCATAACTTATCCCGACCATCACAACATCTCCATCGTAGTCTTTCAATACTGCCGGGTAATCTCTTTCCTTAATCTGCTCCAGGGCCCCCTGGGAGGATTTATTCCATTTCAACTCAATGACCAGAGCCGGAAGCATCTTCCGTAAAGCTTTCCCCCACAGCCATGGCTGGTACCAGACTCTTCAGTTCCCTTTGGACGGCACCCACCATGGCATCATATGCACGATATCCCAAGTGCACCAGCAAAGTCAGCTCATCGTCCCGGCCTTTCATGCTTGTGAGATCATTTTGAAACATGTCCACATCCACCGGACACCGGGCGCCTCCCACCATCTGCATCACAGTTTCTTTCAGTCCGTCAAAATCCATATCAATGTAAATCCATGTTATTTTTTTCACAGAGACGTTTTACTTCCGCTTCCGTAAATCCTGTGAATTCTGCATGCTTTTGTGGCGCCGCCATGGTATATTCCCTGAAATCCGTAATTGCCGACTGTGTCCCATATTTCTTGATTGGAAGAATGCCCGTTATATATGCCCCTTCAATGGTTCTGTCAGTCAAACTGCTCTTAAACAGCCCTCTTAACATCCAAATGTATTCCTTCTGCAGTTCAGCATCATCCTTTGCCTCTCGAAACAGAGCATCCCATTCATCTATGATGACAATGAATTTATTTCCCATCAATTCGTGAACCTTTGACATGGTCTCGGGCAGAGTGCTTTCACCCGCCGCCTCCGGATAGCTGTCACAGATATCTTTTATCACCTTCTTCTGCAAAGCCAAGACCGTATCTTTCATTGCTTGAGCGTATGAGATAAAAGACGTGATATCCAAATATATTACATCGTACTTATTCAGATGAATTTTATAAGAAGGATCACTTGCTATTTTTAAGTCATCAAACAATTCACTTGAATCGCAGCTTTTGTCATAATAAGCACAAAGCATCTTGACCGCAACGGACTTTCCAAATCTTCTGGCACGACTTACACAGGTAAGCTTGTCCAAGGTTCCCAGTGTCTCATTGACAAAAGAAATCAATCCCGTCTTGTCAACGTAATGGCTCTTCCTTATGGCCCGAAAACTGTCATTTCCCACATTCAAATATCTTCCCATACCCGGCATGGCCCTCCACAGAAATAAACACGCTGCTATACCCTTTACACCAGTTTACAGATTTTATTTTAAGTGCATTTGCTGCAAGACCCAGCG
>CAPNGW010000470.1 GCA_948665105.1 uncultured Lachnospiraceae bacterium | reverse complement strand
CCGCCATGGCCTCCAGCACCACAATGCCCTGGGTCTCGGATTTTGAGGTAAAGAGGAAAATATCCGCTGCCGACTGGTAATTGCAGATTTCTTCATTGGGTACATTTCCGGTGAAAATAATGGTATCATCAAGCCCCAGCTTTCGGGCTTTCTCAAGAAGCTCCTGCCGCTGAGGCCCTTCCCCGAGTATCATGTGCCGGAAGGTCTTGCCATAGAGAGACAGCTTTTCCTTTAAAAGAGCAATTCCTTCCAGCTGAAACAGCAGATTTTTCTCCCTTGCCAGACGGGAAACCGTCACAAACAGATAGTCTCTATCCCCCTTATATCTCTTCCGGATTTCTGTTGCCCGGTCCATGTCCGGTACAAAGCATTCCTCCGGGATTCCGGTGGGAAGCACCTGAATGGGAACATTCAACTCCTTTGTGTTCAGATAGTCCCGCATTCCGGGGGTAGGGGCCACAATTCTGTCGCAGCGCTTGCAGAAATATTCCAGGTATCTTTGAATGATTCCGGTATAGCGTTCAATGCGCTCTAAAGGCTTCACATAATAAAGGTACTGCTCGTACCGGGTGTGATAGGTGTAGACCACAGGAATCTTGTATTTCTTTTTTAAGGACAGCGCCACATTTCCCACAATGGCGGGGTGGTGCACATGAATAAGGTCAATGTGAAGCTCCTTCACCTTTTTCTCAAATATACGGGTCAGCACATCCGGTACCGGAGCCTTGGCGATGGATAATGGGAAGGAGGGATAACGGATAACAAATTCCTCCTCCGTCTGCTCCTTGTAGGTGGGTGCAAACACATAGACCTTGTGTCCCCGCTCCCGCAGGGCGCTTGCCAGATGCTCGATGGAGATGGGCACGCCTCCGATATAGGGCTTGTAATTGTTGGTGAACATTGCAATATTCATCTTAAGAGTCCTCCCTTCGCTGTCTTATGAAAACATGGAAAATACCGCGTCCCCGAAAACATACCCTGCCCCCACGAAGACCAGATTCCACAGGAAAATCCCAAGTGCAGAGCTGATGCAGTAATTGACGAAATTCATTTTCATCACTCCTGCAGGGATGGAAATCAAGGTTCGCACCGCAGGAATCAGCTTGCTGACAAAGATTCCCACGGAGCCTCTTCTCTGAAGCCAGTCGATTTTTTTCTCCACCACTTCCTGGGCCTTGGGAAACCGCTTGTAATACCTCTTCAAAAAAATCTCTCCGCCGCCACGCCCCAGGCCGTACAGCAAAATGCTTCCCACCAGCCCCGCCGCCACAGTAATCACCATGGTGAGGAAAAAATTAAGCCCGCCCCGGGAGGCCCAGATACCTGCCACCGGCATAATCACTCCTGCCGGAAATCCCGGCAGGTTCAGATATTCCAATAAAACAATTACAAAAATTGCGATTGCCCCGTAATCAGCCATCAAATTCATAAAATATTGTACATCCATATGTTTTCTCCCTGTGAAAAATGCTTTATCGTATTCCATTCTGCATGATTACCGTAATCTTTTTCTTATATATACTATAACGAGGAAAACGTAAGATTGTGCTCACAGAAATCGAAAGATTTTCGAAAGATACTTGGAAAATTTAAGAAGTAAAAAGGAATTCTCCCTGGGGCTTTGCCTTTTTCTTTTTCATCACCTCCTCGTATTATAAAGTAGTAGTGTTTATAGTCCCTCTCCAAGGACTGTATGCTA
>CAPNGW010000469.1 GCA_948665105.1 uncultured Lachnospiraceae bacterium | reverse complement strand
GCCAGCATGGCAAGCTCCGTGGCTGCCACACCAGTACCCCTGTCATTGTGGGGGTGAACGCTTAAGATGATGCTGTCCCTGTCTTTAAAATGAGTGTCCATCCACTCAATCTGGTCTGCATAGGCATTGGGTGTGGTCATTTCCACTGTAGCCGGCAGGTTGATAATCATTTTATGCTCCGGAGTGGGCTTCCACACCTCCTGGACTGCCGTGCAGATATCAAGGGCGAAATCCATCTCTGTCCCTGTGAAGCTCTCCGGTGAATATTGCAGGGTGATGTTTCCCGGGAAGTGGGCGGCCCGCTCCTTCACCATCTTAGCACCCTCCACCGCAATATTCTTGATTTCCTCCCGGTCCATGTGAAATACCACATCCCGCTGGAGGGTGGAGGTGGAATTATAAATATGGACAATCACATTTTTAATGCCCTCAATGGCCTCAAAGGTCCTGTCGATTAAGTGCTCCCGGCACTGAATCAGCACCTGCACCTTAACGTCATCGGGAATCATATCCCGTGCCACCAGCTCCCTTAAGAAATCATACTCCGTCCGGGAGGCCGCCGGAAATCCAATCTCTATCTCTTTAAATCCCAGCTTCAGAAGAAGCTGGAACATTTCCATCTTCTCTTCCACTTCCATGGGCTCAATCAATGCCTGATTGCCGTCCCTTAAGTCCACGCTGCACCAGACGGGCGCTTTCGTAAGCTCCTTATTGGGCCATTGTCTCTGGGGATAGTGCAATACCGGTACGCGTTTGTATCTCTGATAATTCAACATGACTTCGTTTCATCCTTTTCTACTTATCAATTATTCACCAAGGCCGCCTTCGATGGCTGAAACTATGGTCTTAAGTGCCAGCTCCTCATCCTCACCCTCACAGAACAGCTCAATTGCATCTCCGGATTTGACGCATGCCCCCAACACGCTCAAAACACTTTTGGCATTTGCCGTATTGTCCCGAAATTGAAACGTAATCAGGGACTTAAACTGCATTGCCTCCTTGCATAAAATCCCCGCCGGCCTTAAGTGCAGACCTGTAGGATTCTTGATCACTACCTTCTGACTAACCATTTTATCCTACCTCCCATTGTACTTACAGCATATTTCTGGTGATCAGCTCCGCCAGCTGTTTTGCCTCCCGCTCAATCATCTCCTGGTCCTTCCCTTCAATCATCACACGCACCAGGGGCTCCGTGCCGGAGGGACGAATGAGCACTCTGCCCTCCCCTGCAAATTTCTTTTCCAGCCCCATGATGGCCTCTGCAATCTCAGGATACTCCATATATTTATCCTTCTTATGGGTAGGCACCTTGGCATTCACCAAGGCCTGAGGCAGCACTTCCATAACCTGTGAAAGCTCCGACAGCTTCTTCCCCGTATTCACCATCACCTCCAGAAGGTGCAGACCGCTTAAAAGCCCGTCTCCCGTGGTGCTTTCATCCAGGAAAATAATATGGCCCGACTGCTCTCCCCCGATGTTAAAACCGTTCTTCAGCATATTTTCCAGCACGTACCGGTCTCCCACCTTGGTCTGCTCTATATGAATTCCTTTTTTCTCACCCATCAGGAAAAATCCCAGGTTACTCATGACTGTGGCCACAATGGTATTTTTCTTCAATGTACCCTGTTCTTTCATGTAATTGCCCACGATAGCCATGACCTGGTCGCCGTCCACCTCGTTGCCCAGCTCATCCACCGCCAGC
>CAPNGW010000468.1 GCA_948665105.1 uncultured Lachnospiraceae bacterium | reverse complement strand
AACGCTCGGCCTCCCAGGCCGCCTGTTCCAGCACCCGCACGGTCCTGGGGGTATAATCGTCCTGCTCCAGCAACAACAGCTGTTCTCCGGGGGCAATCAGCTCCTGGATTAATTCCAAAAGCTTATCCTCCTCCACATTATTCTCCATCAGAACATTGGCCGCAACACCGGTATTCTCCTTCAAAAGTCCGGCTAAAATATGCTCTGTCCCGATGTAATTGTGATGCATCTGCTTCGATGTCTTTTCCGCCAGCATCAATGCCCGTCTGGCTTTTTCCGTATAGTTCATACGCATATGCAAAAACTCCTCCTGTTTAACACATTTCCATAAAAATTTCGTGCACCGTCTTTAAGGCTTCCTCCTCGGTGACGCCTTTGCAGACAGCCCGGGCCAAAACCACCCGCAGATGTCCTTTAAGCTCCTCAAGAGCACGCAGCTTATTCACATCCAGCGCAATCACCGCACCCTTTCTCCTGTCAAGGCGGATAAATCCCTCCTGCTTTAACACCGTATAGGCCTTATTCACTGTGTGCATATTAATTCCCACGCTGTCTGCAAGCTGGCGGACAGAGGGCAGAGTATCTCCCTCTCGATATTGATTGGTTGCGATTCCGATGATAATCTGGTTCCGCAGCTGAATGTAAAATGCTTCCTCACTGTTAAAATCAATCTCGATATACATAATATCACCTGCTCTTTTGTTATATTCATGATATAACAACAGGCATTCCCTGTCAACCGTTTTGGAGACTTTCAGGAATGCCATTGTTAAAAGTAATCTGTAGCTTAAAATTTGTCTAAATCAATACAATCGATTTCCGTTTTCTTCTTGGGGCTGTTGTCTGATTTCCCGGAATCCTCCTGCCCCTTTTCGGGCTCTGGTTTTTCCTGAGAATGCTTCCTCCATTCCGGCTCCTTTACATCCTCATCCCAGTCGTCCTCCTCATCCAGCCAGTCGTCCTCCTCACACTCCCGGAAGCTGTCCCTCAGGCGTTTTGCCAGGCTGGGCCTTTTCTCGTCCCTCTTTCCGGGCTTCTCCTCGTCCTTCCAGTCGTCTTCATCCTCATCCCCCCACTGGTCCAGCTCTCTGTACAGCTGTTTTCTGGAAATCAGCAGATTGATAATCATGATTATCAGCACCACGGTCACAAAAGCCAGAATCGCCATCATTTTCCGGGCAAAGGATTTCTCCTCCTGATACCGTTTCTCCAGCTTCCCGTACTCCTCATTGAGGTAATTGTACTGCTTCTCATAGTCTTCCTCGGACAAGCCATCGGTGTCCTCCACTTCCTGCCCGTCCTCTGGCTCCTTGGTATCTCCCGGCATGCCGGCTCCCTGCTCCTGGCGGGTCAGAAGAACCTCATAGACCGTCTTACTGCCATTCTCAGCCTCCACAGTGACAGACATGGTATTTTCTCCAACGGACAGATGTGTGTTCCCGTCTATGGTCACTTTTGCATTTTCATCCTTGGGGGTCGCCGTCACTTCCACACCCTCGGTCTCATAGGGCACAGTCGCCGTGTACTCCAGAACAGACGCTGCAAATGCCGGGGAAAGTTCCCCCACCGACAAATGCAGACCCTCTAAGCCGCCTTCGGCAGACTGACTTCCCGTCCCTCCCTGGGAGGTATCTGTTCCGCTTCCGCCTGACTCTCCACCATTGTTTCCGGTATTTCCCTGCCCTGTTGCTGAAATATTGGCTCCCGCC
>CAPNGW010000467.1 GCA_948665105.1 uncultured Lachnospiraceae bacterium | reverse complement strand
CGCATATGAGACGACCCTGTCAAAGGAGGGATTCCTCTCACCCTCCAGGGCCACGGCAATCTGAACCGGCTCTCCCTCCGCCCAGAACCAGCTCATTTTCCGCCGGAGAGTTTCCGCCAGCCTTCCTTCCTGCTGCTCCTCCCTGTTAAGCTTTAGCACCGGGAGATTTTTCATGGGAAAGGTTACATTTGCATATGTGATGGTGCTCCCGCTGATTTCCGTGGTGTGGCTTCCTGCTCCCACCACCGTGGCCCGGATGGTTTCCGCGCTCTCAATCACCTGAAGCCGGGAAAAAAGCCGGGACTTTCTAATCTCTCCGGCAAGGAGAATGCCGATATCCCCAAACTGCAAAGGATCCGGATAGTTCTCCGGGTGGTACAAAACCGCCGCCACACCCCCGGAAAAGCTGATGTGGGAAATATCCCTGTCCGTCAATCCATGATTGGTAATGAGAAGCTTATAATACTTACTGTCCTCCCTAAGGCCCACACTCTGCTCCAGGGCCTCCACCAGAATCCCAATGAGAGGCATCACCGCCTCCCTCCGAAACCTCTCCCCCACACAAAGCCCCAGCCCTTCCGCCTCAATAATCCTTTGAATCTTTGGGGATATATAGGAAATCCGCCCTGTGCCCTTGTCCACCTTAATCAGCCGTCCACCCACATCCAGACATCCGGTATCCACCGTATCACCCCGGCGAAATACGGATAAGTTGCTGGTTCCGCCGCCGATATCAATGTTCACCGCCGTCAGTCTGTAATCCCTGGAATAGATATCTGTCCCGGCGCCCTTTCCCGAGATGACACTTTCTAGGTCGGGCCCCGCCGTGGCAACCACAAAATCTCCGGCAAAGCCGCTTAAGGCATTGACCACCTCCCTGGCATTTTCCTTCCGGGCCGTCTCCCCGGTGATGATAACGGCTCCCGTATCGATATCCTCCTTTCGGATTCCCGCCTTTTGATATTCCCTCTCTACAATCTTGCGGATTTCCGGAAAATCAATGGTGGTCTGGTCCTTCAGGGGAGTAAAATAGATATCGCTCTTATACTGAATTTCCTTTTTGGTAATCTCCATCCGGGGGACTGAAAAGCTGCTGGCCATATTCTCAATGAGAAGCCGGGAGAAAATCAGCTGGGTGGTGCTGGTTCCAAGGTCAATGCCGACGCTTAGCAATTCTTCCTTCACAGACATCGCTTCAGAATCTCCTTAATCTCCTGCCTGGAAGCGCTTCTGGGATTGGTGGCAAAGCAGGCGTCCCCCTGGGCTCCGGTGATGATGGCCTCCTCCTGTCTGTGATACTCCCCACTGTCCACGCCGCATTCTCTGAAATTAAAAGGAAGATTTAATTGTTTTTGCAGCCTCTCCACCAGCTGAATCAGATTCCTAACGGAGGTGCGCACATTCATTCCGCCAACTCCTGCCAGGGCCGCCAGCTCTCCATACTTTTTGGAGGCTTTGGAAAATTTCTTCTGCTGGTAATCCGTAAGCTCCGCATTAAACTTCATCACGTGGGGCAGCAGGATTCCATTGGCCCGTCCATGGGGCACCCGGAATTTCCCCCCAATATTGTGGGCAATGGCATGATTCAAGCCCAAGGATGCCTTGTCAAAGGCCATCCCGGCCATACAGGATGCATAGTGCATATGGGCTCTGGCCTCCTCATCCTGGGGGCTCTCGTAGGAGCGGACCAGATACCGGAATACCGTCAGGACCGCCTTTTCTGC
>CAPNGW010000466.1 GCA_948665105.1 uncultured Lachnospiraceae bacterium | reverse complement strand
AAAACCCCCCAATACATTATATAGTTTTTGCTACACCCCATAGTAAAAATACCTTCTCCTAAAAGAGGCAGCGGATCGACAGGCTGCCTCTTTTACTGTCCAAAAACAGTCGGATTGCATCAGGAAATATTTTTCGGAAAGAAGGGGTTGCTTTGGGACGCAGGTTTCGATAAAATAATGCAAGTATATTACTCTCAGCTTGTAAGAACATACACCTTGTAAATGAGGGTAAGGAAAGGTGAGCATATGTCGACGGATACAATTTATGAATTAAATACAAAATTAGAATATATGATGGGTATGCGCCCAATTTTGAAGAAGGACGCTCTTTTTAGCGACCAGACCCCTGACTATCTTGAGCCCGCCGAACCGGAGGCCAAAGATACGGTGACCATCCGCTTTCGGGCGGGGAAGAACAATGTGGACCTGGTCTGGCTCTGCATCGGTGAAGAGCGGATGAAGATGGAGCGGTATGAGCAAGCCGGGGAATTTGACTATTTTAAAGTGGAGCTGAAGCTCACAGAGGAACGGGTAAATTACTGCTTTCAGGTGGTAAATGGATTCCTCCGGTACTACTATGACCGGCGGGGCTTAAGCCGTGAGATGAGACCCATGTACTTCTTTTCCATTGTGCCGGGATTTTCCACTCCTGACTGGGCCAAGGGGGCTGTGATGTATCAGATTCTGGTGGATAGGTTCTGCAACGGGGACAGCAGTAATGACGTTGTGGACAACGAATATTTCTATATTAAAACATACAGCCGCAGGGTGAATAACTGGAGAAAATGTCCGGATGATTTTGGCGTGGCGGAATTTTACGGCGGAGATTTAAAGGGCGTCATGGATAAGCTGGATTATCTTATGGAGCTGGGGGTGGAGGTTTTATACTTTAATCCCCTCTTTGTTTCACCCTCCAACCACAAGTATGACATCCAGGATTATGATTACATCGACCCCCATTACGGCGTTATTGTGGAAGACGGTGGGGAGGTTTTAAGCCCGGAGAACCGGGAGAACTGTGCTGCCACCAAATACAGAAGCCGGGTGACAAAGCCCCGGAACCTTGAAGCCAGCAATCAGCTGTTTATCCGGCTGGTGGAGGAGGCCCACCGGCGGGGCATGCGGGTGATTCTCGACGGTGTGTTCAACCACTGTGGCTCCTTTAATAAATGGATGGATCGGGAACGGATTTATGAGGGGGAAGAGGGGTACGCACCCGGGGCGTATGTATCCCAGGGCAGCCCTTACAGCAGCTTTTTCAGCTTTCAGAATCCGGGGGCATGGCCTTACAACGGATCCTATGAAGGATGGTGGGGGCATGATACACTTCCCAAGCTGAATTATGAGGGATCCCCGGAGCTGTTTGACTATATTTTACACATTGGGAGAAAGTGGGTGTCTCCGCCCTACAATGCGGATGGCTGGAGGCTGGACGTGGCGGCGGATTTGGGCCGGTCAAAGGAATTCAACCACCATTTCTGGAGGGAGTTTCGCAAGGCCGTAAAGGAGGCCAATCCGGAGGCCGTGATTCTTGCAGAGCATTACGGGGACCCGGCGGACTGGCTGGACGGAAGCCAGTGGGATACTGTGATGAATTACGATGGCTTTATGGAGCCTATCACCTGGTTTCTGACAGGAATGGAGAAGCACAGCGACGGTTACCGCCAGGATATGCTGGGGAATTATCAGAATTTTGAAGGAGCCATGAATTATTATATGACACG
>CAPNGW010000465.1 GCA_948665105.1 uncultured Lachnospiraceae bacterium | reverse complement strand
TGCTTCCTTCCCCGCTGCCGCCTTCACCGACACCTGGAGAGTTTGTCTCACCATTGTTGTCATTCCCGCCGTTTCCGGCTCCATTGCCCGGTTCAGAAACCTCTTCCGTCTCCTTCCAGGCAACCGCTATGGGGGACAGCCCATAAACGGTGAATTGAATTCCTTCCTCTCCCGCCTTCACATCCTTGGGTATCTCAATGTCTCCCGGCTGGAAGCCGTTCATCTCATGAGAAAACATATGAGCTGCAAAAAACGTGTGGCGCTCCTTGGATGTTCCCTGGGGATATGGAAGAGTAATCAGAAGACCCTCCTTTGGAAAATCCTCCACTGTGGCAGACTCCCAGCCAATTCCGCCATTGTAGGATATCATAGGCTTTACATCGTACAGCGCCCAGTCTTCTCCCTCATAACCATGCTCAAGTATCAGCTCTTTCATTTCCTGGCTAATCTTTTCTGTAGTGTCAAATCCCGCCTCCGCCAGTGGCTGGGTAATCTCAGTGATTCCTTCATGCACCTCCTGCTTTATCATGGTATTTCCTTCCGTCTCTCCCGGAGCTTTTGTACCTACAATAACGCCATCCGTGCTAAGATAGCTTACGTTCCCGGCCTTATCTCTGATTCTGGCATAGACCACCTGGGGCCGGTTCTTCAAAAGCTCCGGCTTTGCATTTTCGTGATACTCCTTCCAGCCTGTCAGATTCTTAAGTTCCTCAAACGCCAGGGGTGTATCGGAAATATAATATGCAAGGTCCAGTATTCCGCTGACGGAATCCTCTCCGGTTATGGTCACAGTCAAATTCTCCGCCTCGTAGTACCCAAAGGTGATGGTTTCCAAAAAGGAATCCCACCATGCAGCGTCCAGCTGTATCCTTCCCACAGGCGCCGTCTTATCAATCTTAAGGGAGACATTTTGTACCTCTGTCAGGCAGGAAGTTCCCTTTTGTTTAAAGTACAAGGTCAGCAAGGCCTCCCCTTCCTGGGAGCAGACAATATAGTCCGTAAAGAGAGATGTATCCTTTTGGGAAACCTCCCAATCCTTGGCCGCAACCCTTACGTCCGAAGTATACCACCCGTTCATTCCAAGGCTTCCTGTCAGATAGCTTTGGGGTGGAGTTATGTAGGATATGACAAAGGTCTTTTTTATGGTTCCTTGGTAGTTTCCCTTTCCGGTTACAGTTACCTGGGCTTCATTTCCCACGGAAATGTTGTTGGAGTATTGAATATCGTAATCTTCACTTGTAATCAGCGTACCATCCTCAACTGCTGCCGGGCGAACCTCCCCGCCTGTATAGAAGAAGGGCCCGTCCCCCAGGATTACCATCTCCTCCGCCAAGGGCCTGGGTGCAATGGTAAATTCAGCCGTGGCGCTGACGGCAGAGTACTGGCCTGTCCCGGGGAAGCTTACCTTTACCACATAGTCCCCCGCCTGTGTTGGCGTCTCTGTACGATAGGCCTCAGCGCCTGCGCCTTTTTCTTTATATTCAATGACCGGAGAAACTCCCACGTTGGTGGTATCACATGTGGGCACCTTGGGCTGACTTCCATAGACCCACCCTTCCATGGAAAGATTGGTAATGCTTCCGGGGGCGGCAGCCGTATAGCTTGTGGAAGACAGTGTCAAAATACGCTCTCCATACAGATTTTTCTGCTCATAGTGGTAGGTGTATGTGGCGCCTGCCACCCGGTATCCATTTGTGACGCTGCCCGTGCCTCCGGCCAAAAACAGGCTCCCGCTTTGGCCT
>CAPNGW010000464.1 GCA_948665105.1 uncultured Lachnospiraceae bacterium | reverse complement strand
GACATGTTTGGCCCTGAAGGAGCCGGATTCATCCGCCTGAATATGGCCAGCCCCCGTGGCGTCATAGCACAGGCCATGGAGCGTTTACGGCTGCTGTAGCCCTGATTACAGTCAAAATGCAAAAAATCATTTGCATTCTGTTGTCAGAAGCAGTATAATAATTCTTTGAAAAAGTAACACTATAACAAAAAGGTACAATAACAGTACCTATTCGGAGGAAAAAAGATGCCAAAAGCAAACGAAGTAAAAAATGGAACCCTGACAGCAGAGGCAGACTTGAAGAAGGAAGAAACCGTAACTATCATAAAGGAAGAGCCCAAGGCAGAGGCAGAGAAGAAGACGGAACCCAAGGCAGAGAAGAAATCAGAGCCTAAGGCAGAGAAGAAAACTGCCGCTTCCAGAACAGCCACTGCCAAGGCCTCTACAACCAAGAAGACTGCGGCAAAGAAGACAGCCACTCCTCGCAAGGTCAAGGAATCTGTGTGCCTGCAGTATGCCGGAAGAGAGCTGGAGGTTACGGATATTGTAGAGAAGGTCAAAAAGAGCTGGACCGGAAAGACCATCAAGGATATCCGGGTTTACTTAAAGCCGGAAGAAAGCATGGCTTATTATGTGATTAACGGGGAAGAAACCGGAAGCATAGAAATGTAGGTATAATTAAGTAAATAAGAGTGTATGCAGGGTAATGGCGAAAAGTCGTCATTACCCTGTTTCATGTGGCGGGAAGAGAAAATAATACAAGCAGGTGCTGTCTTATTCAGATATGTATGCTTAAGACCTTCTTAAGAACCAGTACAGCCACGCCGGATTCCACCAGATGGCTTACCAGGATTCCGAACAGGTAGGCTTTGATGCCCAAGGTGGGAATGAGAACTACCACGAACAGAATGCGGATGGCGGAGCCTGTGAGGTGTAAAAGAAAGGTGGTGCTGGTCTTTCCCAGACCGTTTATGATGCTGCTTAAGGTGGTGGTCAGATAGAGGAAGGGACAAATCCACCCCAGCACCACAATGAAGGTGCCTGCCAGCTGGTTGGCAAATACCAGGGTGCCCAGGAAACGCCCGAAAATCAGAAAGCCCAGAGTGCAGCACAGGCCCAGGAGGATGCAGTAGAGACAGCTTTTCTTTACTGCATTTCTTATGTAGGCCATGTCGTCCTTTGCCGCAGCCTCCGATATGGCGGGAAGGAGCATCACGGACACAGAGTTGGTGACCACAGAGGGAAAGAAAATCATGGGCATGGCCATTCCGGTGAGGACACCGAAGACGCTTAGGGCTTCCGTGGACGAATAGCCGAAGGCACGCAGCTTCACGGGGATTAAGATGGCTTCCGCGCTGGCAAACAGATTGACAAATACCCGGTTGGCAGTCAGGGGCAGGGACAGGGTAAATACCTGCCTGATGGCGCAGGGGAGGAGGTGAAAGCGTTTTTGAAAGCGGGTGAAGCTGGCGCTGTACAGTACGGACACAACCTCTCCAATTACCAGCCCCCATACGGCCATCTGAATGGTCACAGGGCGTCCCTGCTCGGAAGCAATCCGATACAAAAGCCAGACACCGCCCACCCGTGCCATCTGCTCCAGAAGCTGTGAGACGGCGGGAACCGCTGTTTTCTTAAGACCGTAATAATAGCCGTTGATGCTGGCGTGGATGGCTCCAAAGGGCACGGTCAGGGAGAGAATGCGAAGAAGAGAGCCACAGCGGGCTTCCCCAAGCATATGGATTGCCAGAAAGTCAGCCTGAA
>CAPNGW010000463.1 GCA_948665105.1 uncultured Lachnospiraceae bacterium | reverse complement strand
ACCAAGGCACATTCTTTTACGCCCCTCCGGGGCCGTCCTGTCTGGGCCGGCTGGACTCCGGCAGGGGTTCTACATTTTCGTAATTGGGGGCTTTGCTTTGAGACTTGCCTGGGACCTTGTCTTTTCCGCTGTTTTTGGCAATATCCCGGGGCAGGTCGATGTCAGGAATATTCCCGTCATCGTAGAGATTCTGTTTCTTTTCCATAATGCACCATCCTTTCGCTGATATTGTATGCGAAAGGCCACGGCTTATACATGGTCTCAGTATTTTATGCTTTGATTGCCGGGGGACAGGTGGGGAGAATCCATGGGTCAGGCGTAAGACATTGTCAATGTGCACAATGGCAGGGCTCAAAATCCCGGAAGTTTCTGCGTTCCTCCAAGATTTTATTTTTCCCTTTGCATTTTACAAAAAAGCTGTTATAATGATTGAAGATTGTATAAATATTAATATTTTGTACTATTTATGCATATTTTTGAAATATAGAAAGGGAGAGAAAACTATGAAAAGCAAGATTGTAAAGAAAGCACTTACCCTGGCCCTGGCGGTGGGAATGGCCATGGGACTTATGGCCTGCGGCGGCGTCCCGGCCAACACGGTACACTCTGTGGATGATATGGTGGGCAAGAAGATTGGCGTGCAGCTTGGAACCACCGGAGATATTTTTGCCTCTGACTTTAAGGATGAGGACACCTCAGGTAAGACGGTGGTTGAGAAGTACAGCAAGGGCGCCGACGCCGTGCAGGCATTAAAGCAGGGAAAGATTGACTGCGTGATTATCGACCAGCAGCCGGCAGAAGCCTTTGTGGAGAAGAATGACGACTTGACCATTCTTCAGGAAGATTTCGCGGTGGAGGACTATGCCATAGCTGTGGCCAAGGAAAATACGGAATTGAAGGAGCAGATCAATCAGGCACTGGCAGAAATCAAGGCAGACGGAACACTGGAAGCCATTGTTGCCAATTACATAGGCGACGACACCAAGGGTAAGAATCCCTACGAGTCGCCGGCGGATGTGGACCGGAGCAACGGAACCCTGATTATGGCCACCAATGCACAGTTTGAGCCCTATGAGTTTTACAAGGGGCAGGATATTGTTGGAATCGACGTGGATATGGCCAGGG
Source organism: uncultured Lachnospiraceae bacterium (assembly GCA_948665105.1). Lineage (GTDB taxonomy): Bacteria > Bacillota > Clostridia > Lachnospirales > Lachnospiraceae > 14-2. Next base: position 624 of record CAPNGW010000463.1, on the reverse strand, counting down.
CAGTCTGTGACAAGCTGGGGATGGAGCTTAAGATAGATGACATGGAATTCGACCCCATCATCAACGCGGTACAGTCCGGCAAAGCGGATGTGGGGATTGCAGGTCTTACCATGACAGAGGACCGTCTTAAGAATATTGATTTTACCGACAGCTATGCCACCTCACATCAGGTTATCATTGTGAGAAAGAAATAAGAGGGAATACCTGTGAATGATTTTGTGACAAAGATGCAGCAGTGGTTTGCTGATTTCGGAGATTCCTTTTACCAGAATTTTATTGAAGAAGACCGATGGCTGTTTTTATTGCAGGGCCTGGGCAACACGGTGGTTATCGCCCTTCTGGCGGTGATTATCGGTATTGTGCTGGGATTTCTGATTGCCATTGTCCGCTCTGCCCACGACCGGGAGGGGAAGCTTGGGTTCTTAAACGCCATCTGTAAGATTTACCTGACTGTAATCCGGGGAACGCCGGTGATGGTGCAGCTTTTGATTATTTATTATGTAATTCTGGTATATGTCAACAACAAGATTGGGGTGGCGGTGCTGGCCTTCGGCTTGAACTCGGCGGCTTATGTGGCAGAAATCGTGCGCTCCGGCATTATGTCCATCGACGTGGGACAATTCG
>CAPNGW010000462.1 GCA_948665105.1 uncultured Lachnospiraceae bacterium | reverse complement strand
GGCAGGTGGCCGCGCCGCCAAAAGGCTCAATCTCCGTGGGATGGTTATGGGTCTCGTTCTTAAAATTCACCAGCCATTCCTCAACTTTTCCGTCCACCTCCACCGGCACCACAATGGAGCAGGCGTTAATCTCATCGGATTCCTCCTGGTCCTGAAGCTTCCCCTCTTTTTTCAGACGCTTCATGGCCATCAGAGCCAAATCCATCAGGCAAACAAATTTGTCGTCACGGCCCTTGTACATTTCCTTATGGGTATTCAGATAATCCTCATAGGTCTCCTCCATGGGCCTTCTGTAATATCCCTCCCCAAAGCTCACCTCCGTAAGCTCCGTGGAAAAGGTGGTGTGACGGCAATGGTCTGACCAGTATGTGTCCAGCACCCGGATTTCCGTCATGGAAGGATTGCGCTTTTCCTCATGCCGGAAATAATTCTGGATATGCAAAAAGTCCTTGAAGGTCATGGCCAGACTTAAGGAGCCATACAACTCCTTCAATTCTGTCTCAGGCATCTCAATAAAATCTGCCTTGCCCTCCATATTTTCAAGAACCGCCACGTCCTCCGGCTCCGGAAAATTCTGCACCAGGGTCTTTGGCTTCTCCATACTTGTCTCTCTTGAATCCACCGGGTTGATGCAGTGAGCCTTCACGGCCTGAAGCTGTTCCTCGCCGATGGATCCCTCCAGCACATAGGTGGTTGCGGTACGAATGATGGGCTCCTCGTTTTCATCCAAAAGCTTCACGCACTGCTTTGCAGAATCCGCCCGCTGGTCAAACTGCCCCGGCAAGAATTCCACGCTGAAAGCCAACCCTCCCCGCAAATCAAAATTTTCCTGGTATACGTCGTCCACAGGCGGCTCGGAAAACACCGTCCCCAGCGCCTTCTCATAAGTCTCCTGTGAGATATTTTCCATATCGTAACGAGTCAGCACCCGCACATTGGTGATGGTGTCAATCCCGAGATAACTCTTAACCTCCCCGGCCAGCTCCTTGGCCTGGACCGCATAGGGCTCTTTCTTTTCCACGTAGATTCTTCTTACCCTGCTCATTGCAACCTCCTGTATGTTCTGCTTCTATTATGGTATTTTCATGTTAACTGAATTATAGCATACAGACAATAATTAGTATAATTAATATATTTAATCCCTTTTATAAGATAAGTCAAATCCTGGATGGTGTAAAAGAAAAACGGTTTGAAATCCTGTATTTACGAATTTTCAAACCGCCTTGCCTATATTCTTTTTCAATTTTTTATAAAATCCCGTCCACATTCGTCACAATACAGCGAAAGGACTTTCGGTTTATGATAGGTTCCACAGTCAGGACAATACCAGCTTCCGTCCGATAAGGGAACGACTCGCACATAGTTGTTCTTTTTTACCTTTTGCAAATCGGGATTGGACTTTGCTCTGCTTTCGATATTTCGCATTGCCAGTGGAGCAATAGAAATCCCCTTTCCATGTCCGCCATTCAATAAATATTTAAAATCAAACCTCCTACTCTTTTTCAAAAAGGAGCCGCAATTTTGGCAATATTGCGTGCCGGGTAAATTTGAAAAGCTGCATTTTTTACATTTTATCATAAAAACCTCCTTATGGCGTAAATGAAATGGAAACTCGCTCTGTTAAAAGAAAAATTTTTATATATAGAGTATATCATGTGTAAAGAAATAAGTAAATGGTAGCCCATAAAAAAGTAGCTGCGTCTAAAATGAAATTTTAAATTCCACCGTTCCCTTATACGGTGGAGTTTACTCCCG
>CAPNGW010000461.1 GCA_948665105.1 uncultured Lachnospiraceae bacterium | reverse complement strand
TGATGCGGCAGTTAAAATTTGACAATGACACGACAGACCGTGTGACGGCACTGGTGCTGTGGCACGACGACAATCCGCCTGTGACGCCGGCCAATATCCGAAGAGCCATAAGGCGGGTAGGTCTTGTGCAGTACCCGGATTTATTTGCGGTGAAGCGGGCGGATACTATGGCAAAAAGCGATTACCAAAAGTCTGAGATGCTTTCGTATATTGACGAATATGAGGCACAGTATTGTCAGATCATGGAGGAAGAACAGTGTGTCACCCTGAAGGATTTGGCAGTTAACGGTAAGGACTTGATGGAGGCCGGCATGAAGCCGGGGAAGGAGCTGGGGGAAGCCTTAAACAGGCTTCTGGAGCTGGTGCTGGAGCACCCGGAATACAATACCCGGGAGATTTTGCTGGAAAAATTAAGAGAACGGGCATAGAAAAAGGGGCCCCTTCATATGATAGAGAGACACTTAAAACACAGTGAAACATCGTATGGAGGGGCTCATGTGTATAATCGAGTAAATCAGATTCTGGAACAATATCCGTTTACGGTCAACCAGACTTACAAAGGCCGGGGAGCCATTATCTGCGACACGGACCAGGGGCTTAAGATATTAAAGGAGTACAAGGGCTCTGAAGCCAGGGCGGATTTTCTATATAAAACATTGCTGTTTGTCAGGGAAAGCGGACAGCGCCAGGTGGATTGTATCGTGCAAACCAGGGAAGAACGCTCCATTGCCAAGGACACGGACGAGACCGCCTACCTGGTACGGGACTGGTATGAGGGCCGGGAATGTGATGTCAGAAACCGCGACGATATTCTGAAGGCTATCCGGCATCTGGCAGGTGTACATACCATTCTTCGCCGCTTTAAGGAGGACATACCGGAGTTCTTAAAGGTCCGCCCGGACACTCTTTTCATTGAGTACGGGAAGCACAGCCGGGAGCTTAAGAAGGTGAAGCATTACATTGGGGAAAAGAAGAAGAAAAATGATTTTGAGATGGCCTTTGCCCGGAACTGCGGTATGTTTCTGGAACAGGCGGACCAGGTAATGGCATTGCAGGAGAAGGAGCTTCAGGCGGAAGGAGAGGATGAAGGCCGTTACGGTATCTGCCATGGGGATTTCAACCAGCACAACGTAATCTTCTCCAGGGAAGGAGTCTGCATCCTGAACTACGAGAAGGCCATTTATGACGTGCAGGTGGGGGACCTGGGCAACTTCATGCGCAAAATTCTGGAGAAGCACAACTGGAATCTGGGGCTGGGTATGGATATGCTGGAGGCTTACGGTAAGCTGCGTGCCCTCTCGGAGGGGGAACTAAAGCAGCTCTATATCCGGCTGGCCTATCCGGAGAAGTTCTGGAAAATCTGCAACCATTATTATAACACCAGCAAGGCCTGGGTATGTGGCCGTGACCTGGAGAAGCTGATAAAGGTGGTGGAGCAGGACGAGGCGAAAAAAAGGTTTTTACAGGTCATATCCCACAATCTCTTGTTTTAATTCCTGAAAAACTATGGTATAATATCCACGAAAGCAATGAGCCATGCCAAAAAAGCAAAAGGCAAATTGGCTGCTTGCAGACGAATTTGGCTTCTGCTTTTTTGATAGGGCGAAGCCCGTGACCTGGAAAAATCCTTGATTTTTTCAGGTTATAGCATGGGCTGCCCATGGTGAAGCCATAGCCGCTTGCGACTATAATAACAACAAGATGCCAATATGGGAAGGTGATACTATTTACTCTATAGAAAAGAAAAAATGTCTGCCGGTGCTGCTGTGGGC
>CAPNGW010000460.1 GCA_948665105.1 uncultured Lachnospiraceae bacterium | reverse complement strand
TCAAATGATATTCCCTACCGGATTCGCTACGCCACGGATGCCGTCTGCTGGACCCAGACGCCGGAGTCCTTAGGGGATTTGTGCCGCCAGCGGAGGCGGTGGCATATCGGCCTTTTCCAGAGTATGGCCAAGCACCGGGGCATTTTGGCCAATCCCAGATACGGACTGGTGAGTTTGATTTCCTATACGTATTTTCTGATTTATGAATTGTTTTCGCCCTATATAGAAGTGTTTGGGGTGCTGACCATGCTGCTGGCGCTGCTTATGAATTTTCTCAATGTGCCTTTTATGCTGCTGTACACAGGAATCTATGTGGTGGATTCCTCCATTCTGTCCTTGACGGCTTTTTTCGCCAGGGTACACACCATTGACCTGAAACTGACTCCTTCGGATGTCTTAAAGGCCATAGGTATCTGTGCGGTGGAGGTGTCCTGCCTTCGGTTTGTGTTAGCCTGGGTGCGTATGACCGCATTGCTTGGCTATCGGAAGAAGCAGGCAAGCTGGGGGACCATTAAGCGTAAGAAAATTAATATTAATTGAGATGACACTCATTGTCAGAACGCCTGGGGAATTTACATGTATTTCCGACAGGAGAGGTGCGCGGGAAAGAATGCTGTGCATATGTGGATGGAGGAATAGAAGAAAAAGTGACGGTCTTTGTGGCAGGAAATCCGGATTTATTTCCTCTGGAATATTACGATAAGGCAACGGGAACCTTTCGGGGGATGATACCGGAGCTTTTGGAAGATTTTTCAGAACAAAACGGTTATAAAATTGAATATTATCTGCCTGGCAAAAAGGACTTGCGGAAGAAGCTGGCGGAAAACCAGCAGGTGGACATTCTCTCCGGGTGTGTAAGCGGGGAAAGCTTTTTGCACACGAGAAAGGATGCGGTGGTGGTTTTAAAAAGCCGCAGAGAGGGGGAGCCCATAAGCTATCAGCTCTGGGTCACAGATGTGGCTTACCCAGAGCTTTTGGAGGATTTAAATACCTTCTTTGCCGGCGTGGACCAGGAGACGTTGACGGAGCTGATGGTGGAGGCCACCGGTGAGCGATGGGAGATGCCCGGCTGGGTCATGCCAACTGTGGCAGGTCTGTCTCTGGCGGTGGCTGCACTGGCTGGAGTTATTGCCTTAAAGGTTTTGAAAAAATACAGAAGGACGGGCAGAAAGCAGCGAAGGGAAAAGAAAAAGCCCAAGCCGGATATCTTAAGCCTTGAGACGTTAAGGGAACTATACCCACAGGCTATTTCAGAAAATACCCGTGTCCTTTATTGCGCCGTTTATGTGCATGTGGAAGCGGGGCCTCTGGTCTGGGCCCAGGGACAGAACGTGAGCGCCACCTTTTTAAAACGGCTTAGGGAGACGTTTCGGTATACTTTGAAGGATACGGATATTTTTGCCCAGGTGTGTGAGAATGGATTTTTGCTGCTGCGTCAGTCGGGCAGCCGGAAGGAGCTGGAGGGGTGGCTTACGTCTGCATTGGAGCATTTGACCTTCAATGACAAGGTGGAGGAGCATGACCCGGAAATCTATGCAGGGGTCTATCCCTTGAAAAACACGGATGATGATGTGGAGGATATTCTTAAGAAGGCCCGCCAGGCGGTGGGGCAGGCCTTGGGGCAGAACCAGCCCTGGCAGATTTTTGACAGTGCTTTGCAAAAACGTCTCAACCAGGAGAAGGAATATCGCTGGGATATTATCCGGGGCCTTGAGCAGGAGGAATTTTTGCTCTATGTTCAGTTTTTTATGGATGCCAAAACCCGGAAGATTGTGGGCGGGGAGACCC
>CAPNGW010000459.1 GCA_948665105.1 uncultured Lachnospiraceae bacterium | reverse complement strand
AGCAGCGGGTGGCCATTGCCCGTGCGCTGGTCAACGAGCCCAAGATTCTTTTGGCGGACGAGCCCACCGGGAATCTGGATAACCACAATGCATGGGACATTATGAAACTGTTGGATGAGATTAATAAGAAGGGAACCACCGTGCTTGTGGTGACCCACAACCTAGAGATTGTGAAAGCCATGAAGAAGCGCGTGATTACCATGAAGAAAGGCGTTGTTGTCAGCGACCAGCGAATGGGTGACGGCAATGAGGGTTAGTACATTCATATATACCTTTAAGCAGGGAATAAAAAATATCTGGAGAAACAAGATTTTCTCCCTGGCATCCATGGCCACCATGTCTGCCTGTATCTTCCTGTTCGGGTTGTTTTACGCCATTGTGATGAACTTTCAGAGCATTGTAAAAGAGGTGGAATCCGGCGTGGCAATCACGGTATTTTTTGAGGACGGCACCTCGCCGGAGCGCATCGACGAGATTGGCGCTCTTATTGAGAAGAGAACGGAGGTGTCAGGCAAGAAGTATGTGTCGGCGGACGAGGCCTGGGATGAATTTGGGCAGATTTATTTTGAAGGTGCGGAGGGCATGATTGAGGGCTTTGCCACGGACAATCCCCTGGCGGAATCCTCCCATTATGAAATATACATGAATGATGTCTCTCAGCAAAGCACGCTGGTTACGTATCTTAAGTCGGTGCCGGATGTGCGGGAGGTGCGAAGCTCGGATCTGGCTGCCAATGTCCTTACGGACTTCAACCGGCTTATCGGGTATGTATCGGTGGGAATCATCCTGATTCTCCTGTGCGTGGCAATCTTCCTTATCAGCAATACGGTAACCACCGGCATTACGGTTCGCCGGGAGGAAATTGCAATTATGAAGCTTATCGGTTCTACGGACTATTTTGTGCGTGCTCCCTTTATTGTGGAGGGAATTCTCATCGGACTGATTGGCTCGGCTCTGCCTCTGATACTTCTGTATTTTATGTACAGTAAGCTGATTGTTTATGTGGCAGACAAATTTATCTGGCTCAATAATATGCTGAATTTTCTGCCGGTGAATCAGGTGTTTGCCACGCTGGTACCGGTGGCGTTGATTCTTGGTGTAGGTATTGGCTTTCTGGGAAGCCGAATTACCATTCGCAAGCATTTAAAGGTATAGAGAAGCTATGAAGAGAAAAGGGATATATATCAGCGTGTTGTGCCTGCTGTGGGCGGTGCTGCTGCTTGGTCCCACTGCCGGGAAAGCAGCTGCCGGAAGCATTTCTGATGCTCAACAGGAAAAGGAAGCTCTGGAGAATCAGCTGGAGGAAGCCCAGGAGCTCATTGACAGCCTCAGTGATTCCAAAGAAGACATGGAAGCAAACGTACAGCAGCTGGATGAAAAGTTAACGGAGATTTCGGAGGAAATCACTGCTCTGGAGCTTAAGCTTGACCAGAAGGAGAGCATGATTACAGACACCAGGGAAGCCCTTGCCGAAGCCAGGGCGGATGTGAAGAGCCAATATGAAAGCATGAAGGTCCGTATCCGGTTTATCTATGAGAACAGCTCTGTGTCCTACCTGGAGACGCTATTGTCCGCGGGAAGCTTTGGGGAAATGCTAAACCGGGTGGAATACATCCGCCAGCTTTCCGAGTATGACCGGAATATGCTGGAAAAATACAAGAATACGGTAAATGAAGTGGCCGGCCTGGAAACTGCCCTGGAGGAAGAACGGGCCAGCCTGGCAGAGATGAAGGCCCAGGTGCAGGCACAGCAGGATACGGTTGCGGCCCTTCTTAAAGAAAAGGAATACCAGCTG
>CAPNGW010000458.1 GCA_948665105.1 uncultured Lachnospiraceae bacterium | reverse complement strand
CCCCGGGCTCCACAATCTCGCAGAGCTTTTCCTCCTCCACCGGAAAGACCGGACGAGTCAGGGCCCCGGCCTTCTGCCAGCAACGATTCTGGTTGTCAAAGGGAATGTGCCCCACCAGGCTGGCGGCGGAATCTGCCATTCTTCCACACAGCTTAAAAATCAGATAGCCGCTAAGGAGCAGGTATTTGTATGTATTTTCCCATATCTTTGGCTCATTCTGCATAATCCAGTTGCAGTGGGACTTCTGATACTGGACGTTTGCGGTGTTCTCCATGCCCACCGCCTTCAAAAGGACCCGAACCATCTGGGACATTTGCGGCTTCCCCTGGGCCTTTCGTTTGTCCAGCCACAGGATTGCCGGACGCAGAGGCACTCCCTCCTTGTCCACGCACACCACGGTATCACGAATTGTGGTGACAGACACCGCCTCTATCCGCTCAAAGAGCTTCGGGGAGCGTTCCTTTAATTCTCTGGATGCCTGGCAGATATTCCGGTAGTAGTAATCCGCTTCCTGCTCCGCCCAGTCCGGTTGATGGGAAAAATATGGACGTTTATGCTTCACCTGGCTTTTTTCCAGTATCACACCATGCTGGTTTATCAGCAGTGCCCGGGAGCTTTGGGTTCCCACGTCATATGCAAGCACAATCCGTTCTTCCACTGCCATCCCCCTCCTTTTTCTACTGTATATCCTCCCGCAGGAACCGCTTCTCACTCTCCTCAAGGTCCAGTCCCAATGTTCCCCCGGGATTCATGTTGTACTCCGGGTCGAAGTAATTTTTCAGCGCCTTGTACACGCCGTATTCCTTCCTCCCCACCTGTCCCTCCAGCCAGGGGGCGAACATCTTACCAATGCCGTGGTGGTGGCTCATGGAAGCCCCCGACTTCTGAATAGCATCCAGAATGGTGGAGTGGTATTTCTTAAATTCCTCCGCATCCGACATTCGTGTGATAAAAATAAAGTACAGATTGGCACCCTGGGGATAGCAATGTGACATGTGGGTGGTGACGATGGTGTTGGGCAGCGCATGGCACACCTTGCGGACCTCCCTGTGAACCTTGGCCATATTGGACCAATTTACGGTACATTCCAGGGTGTCTGTCATAATGCCGAAGTCCAGCATGGTATCCCGAAGATACGGGTCGTTAAAGCGTCCCTTTTCCCAGCTTTTGGTCACATAGGAGGTAAGGCTCATGCCGCCGTATTTGCGGGCAATCCTTTTGATGTTCCTGGCCACATTTCTGGAAAATCCTTTTTCCCCGTCGGTAAAGCCCAAAAAGAGACAGCGCTCCATATCCTGATAGCCCCTTACATCCAAAAGCTTCCACAGAGGCGTCTCATCCACGTTGTAGAGCCGAAGCATCAGGTTGGTTTCCTCCGGGTCGGACAGGCGGAATACGGAGGCATAGCCTGCCTCGCACTGCATCATTTCTCTGGCCGCCGCCCGGGCCATCTTCCAATTCTTAAAAATAAAGGAGAAGCGTTTCCGGTTCTGCGGCATATAGCGGAATACCTTAAGGGTCACCTCCGTCAATACGCCAAAGGTTCCCTCGCTGCCCATCATAATTTGATTCAAATCGGGGCCTGTGGCTTCCCTGGGATAATGGCTGGTCTGGATAGTGCCAATGGGGGTGGCATATTTCTGGGACAGCACGATGTCCGTTATGCAGCCATAGTAGGTGCTGTTCTGTCCGGCTCCCCGGGTCACCACCCAGCCCCCCACACTGCTGTATTCAAAGGACTGGGGGAAATGTCCGCAGGTGTAGGGACGCTTTGCGCCAAAGCGGGCGGGGGCCTGGTTTAAGATTTTCTCCAGCATGGGGA
>CAPNGW010000457.1 GCA_948665105.1 uncultured Lachnospiraceae bacterium | reverse complement strand
CGAAATCCCATGCGCAGTGAGCGGATTTGCTCTCTGGCCCGTTACTTAATGGCAGATGCCATAAACGCTCCCATGACCGCCGCTTCTCAATGGCTGGAGCGAACCCTGGACGACTCGGCAAACCGCCGCATTTCCCTTCCAGAAGGCTTTCTCTGCGCTGATGCACTTTTGAGGCTTACACAAAATGTCGCAGAGGGACTTATCGTAAACGAAAAGATCATTGAGAAGGAGGTAAGAGAGTATCTGCCCTTTATCGCAACGGAAAACCTGATGATGGAGGCGGTAAAGCGCGGCGGCCACCGTCAGAAGCTTCACGAAATCATCCGTAAATGCTCCATGGAGGCCACTGCCAGAATGAAAGACGGACAGGAGTGCGACCTTCTCTCCCGCCTGGCAGCGGAGAAGGAGTTCGGACTTACCCAAGGGGAAATGGAGGAGCTTCTCATCCCCTCACGCTATACAGGCAGATGTGAGGAACAGGTCACGGAATTTGTAGATAAAATCAGGCCCCTGCTTGAAGAAGTCACCGGCCATTACAGCGAAATCACGCTGTAGAATCGTAAAAACACCAGGGGCTGTCAGGATATAGATATTCTTAAACAAGGGCAGGTGCACTCCCATGAATCACACCTGCCCCCACAAATCAAAGGAGAGCGCATTATGACGAAATACATATTTGTAACGGGAGGGGTGGTGTCCGGCCTGGGGAAGGGCATCACTGCCGCCTCCCTGGGGAGACTGCTCAAGGCCCGGGGATTAAAGGTTGCCGCCCAAAAGCTGGACCCCTACATCAACGTTGACCCCGGCACCATGAGTCCCTATCAGCACGGTGAGGTCTATGTCACCGAGGATGGTGCGGAAACTGACCTGGACCTTGGCCATTATGAGCGTTTTATTGATGAAGACCTGAACAAATACTCCAATCTTACCACCGGGAAGGTCTACTGGAATGTGCTGAACAAGGAACGCCGGGGCGAATATCTGGGTTCCACCGTACAGGTCATTCCCCACATTACAAATGAAATCAAGAACTTTGTCTACAGCCTGGGCAGGAAGACAGATGCCGACGTGGTGATTACCGAGATTGGCGGCACCATCGGTGATATTGAATCCCAGCCCTTTATAGAAGCGGTGCGGCAGATTTCCCTGGAGGCCGGAAGAGAAAACAGCCTCTTTATCCATGTAACCCTGGTTCCCTTCCTCCAGGGCTCAAACGAGCACAAATCCAAGCCCACACAGCACTCGGTAAAAGAGCTTCAGGGTATGGGGGTGAATCCGAATATTGTGATTCTTCGCTGCGACGAGCCCCTGGAGGAAGCCATTTTCCGGAAGATATCACTGTTTTGCAATGTAAAGCCGGACTGCGTCATTGAAAATATCACCCTGCCCAATCTTTACGAAGCCCCACTGATGCTGGAAAAGTCAAACTTCTCCTCCGTTGTCTGCCGGGAGCTGGGCATGGAAACGCCTGAGCCCAACCTTACGGAGTGGGAGGAAATGGTGAATCGTATCAAATCACGGCTCGATAGTGTGAGCATCGGTCTTGTGGGCAAGTATGTGGGCCTTCGGGACGCTTATCTCTCGGTTGCCGAGGCCCTTAGGCATGCAGGCTATTACCACAATACACATATTAAAATCCACTGGATTGATTCGGAAGAAATTACAGCCGGGAATGTAGATGAAAGGTTGGCTGGCCTTGACGGTATACTGGTTCCGGGGGGCTTCGGCAGCCGTGGTATCGAAGGAATGATTCTGGCGGCAAGATATGCCAGAGAAAAAGTGATTCCCTACTTCGGCATCTGCCTTGGGATGCAGATTGCCGTCATCGAGTACGCCCGCAATGTCGCCGG
>CAPNGW010000456.1 GCA_948665105.1 uncultured Lachnospiraceae bacterium | reverse complement strand
CCCAGGAGGCCCGCAAACGCAAGCACGCCAACGAGTTAAAGAAAGCCGAGGAGGCCATCGAGGAGACCGAGGGTAGAATTGCAGAGCTGGAAGAGGCCTTTCAGGACCCGGACATCGCAACCAACTCTGCCAGATTAGGGGAGCTCCACAGAGAATACGATGAGCTGAAAAATCATCTGGAAGACCTGTACCAGCAGTGGGAAGCCCTGGCCAGTACACCTGTGTGTTAAGCTTTTCACACATTGACAGAACTCTGCCAATTTTATATAATGTATGAAAGCGTTTTACGCAGAGGAGGAATCGGTAATGGAAAAGGAAATATCCCAGGCAGTCATCCGAAGAATGCCAAGATATTATCGCTATTTGGGCGAGCTTTTGGACGATGGGGTGGAGCGCATCTCCTCCAACGAACTCAGCGCCCTGATGAAGGTGACAGCCTCACAGATTCGTCAGGATTTAAACAATTTCGGCGGCTTTGGCCAGCAAGGATATGGGTATAATGTCCGCCATCTCTACGATGAAATCGGCAAGATTCTGGGATTAAACAGACAGCATAATATCATTGTGATTGGCGCGGGCAATCTGGGACAGGCCCTGGCCAATTATGTTAAGTTTGAAAAGCGCGGTTTTATCATCAACGGATTGTTTGACATCAATCCGGCCCTGAAGGGCGTTACTGTCCGGGGCATTGATATTCGTATGCTGGAGGATTTGCCGGAGTTTGTAAAAAATCACAAGGTGGATATTGCCGCACTGACTGTCCCTAAGGAGAATGCCATGGAGGTGGCCAACAAGGTTGTAGAGCTGGGCATTCACGCAATCTGGAACTTTGCCCACCTGGATTTGGAGCTCCCCGACTATGTGGTGGTGGAGAATGTGCATCTGTCCGACAGTCTGATGCAGCTTTCCTACAATATCGTCAAACACGAACAGGAGATGAAGTGAGAGTATGCCCTATCTCATCCGAACAACCAAAACGAACCTGGACTTTTCCGGGAGCTTAAAGGACGTGAAGGTTCCACTTTTAATTCTTGACCAGAAGTGGCACCATCTGTTTGCGGGCAGTAAGAAACCCGGAGCAGTTCAGGCTGCAGAAAAGCAGCTGGGGGAGACTCTGGCTTATCAGGGACGGCTGCAGCAGGAGCTGAAGGAATTTCGCAAGCTTAAAAGTAGCCTGATGCAGAGCATTGTGGAAAATATGGACGGCGCGGAAGGAAACAACCGTCAGCAGGAGAAAAAGCTTAAGGAGAATCGCCGTCTCATTGATGAAATTAATGAGAAGATGGAAGCCCATGAGGATGAGCTTTTGGAGATGCCCAAACGGCTCAAGGAGATAAACGATGTGCTGATGCAGGAAACCATGCACTATTGCTATGGCAAGATTCGCAGTAATGCCCTGGACATTGAAGAAATCGGAACGTGGATTAAGGATATCCGAATCGAGCTGAAAAAGCAGATTATCCGAAAACAGTACGCGGAAATTATCAATAAAGAAATCTATTCCTACATGCACGACATTTTCGGACCGCAGATGCTTGATGTGTTCGACCTTCAATACCAGTCGGAGGAGGATGCCCAACAGGAAGCCGGACAGGAGAAGACTGCAGGTTCCAAAACACAGGCGGAGTAGGAAAATATATGAGGAGGGTTCTGCCGCAAAATGAAGGTGAGTCGACATTTTGCGGCAGCCCCTGTTTTGTACAGGAGGTGGAAATGAAGATTCTTGTAAACAGCCGTGAAATGAAGGAATGTGACACCCGCACCATTGAGAGCTTGAAGGTCCCCTCCCTGGTGCTGATGGAGCGGGCGGCATTGTCCGTGGTGGAGGAAATCCAAACCCGCAGGCTGCCA
>CAPNGW010000455.1:344-1870 GCA_948665105.1 uncultured Lachnospiraceae bacterium | reverse complement strand
GATGCCATCAAGGTGGGAATTGGACCCGGCTCCATCTGCACTACCCGTGTGGTTGCCGGTATTGGTGTACCCCAGATTACCGCTATCATGGACTGCCACCAGGTGGCAAAGGAATACAACATCCCCCTCATCGCAGACGGCGGCATCAAGTACTCCGGTGATGTGACCAAGGCCATTGCAGCTGGGGCCAACGTATGTATGATGGGAAGCATTCTTGCCGGCTGTGATGAGAGTCCGGGAACCTTCGAGCTGTATCAGGGACGGAAGTACAAGGTGTACCGCGGAATGGGTTCTCTGGCCGCCATGGAGAACGGAAGCAAGGACCGCTACTTCCAACAGGATGCCAAGAAGCTGGTTCCGGAAGGCGTAGAAGGCCGTGTGGCTTACAAGGGGACCGTGGAGGACACCATCTTCCAGTTAATCGGAGGACTTCGCTCCGGTATGGGCTACTGTGGCGCCCCCACCATTGAGGAGCTCATTGAAAAAGCGCAGTTTATTAAGATTTCCGCCGCCTCTCTAAAGGAAAGCCATCCCCACGATATCCACATCACCAAGGAGGCTCCCAACTACAGCATTGACGCGTAAGAGAAGCTTGTTATAATACAAAAAGGGGCGCTGTGCCTGCCGGAAAATCGGCTGTGTACAGCGCTCTTTTTCTTTGCTTTTTGATAGTAAGATATCCCCGGGGAATAATTTACGGTGTTCCGCCGGCTCCTGTACCTCCTCCGTTGCCTGTGCCGGTTCCGGTTCCTGTACCAGTACCTACACCTGCTCCGTTACCTGTACCTGTGCCATTCTGGTTTGTCCCATTGGTGGTACCGGTCCCATTCTGATTGGTATTATTGGTGGTGTTGCCATCGGTAGCATTGTCTACGCTATCTTCCACATCATCGCCGATGTTTTCCACACCATCCACAATGTCATCGCCGATATCATTAATTAAACCATCGTCGTTGGTGTCATCATCGTCGTTGGTGGCTCCGTTGTTGTTGGTTCCGTTGGTGTTGGTATCGTTGTTGTTCTTATCATTGTTCTTGTTGTTGTCAGTACCATTGGTGGTCTCATTCTTATTGGTACCATTGGTTCCGTTATCGGTATCATTGTTGCCGCAAGCAGCCAGGCTGCCCAGCGCCAGAATCAACACACATACCAGCATAACTTTTTTCAACTTTCTCATAATAAAATCTCCTTTTATTAAAAAATTTGTCCTTACTAATATCTGCCGAAGAAAGAGGCTTTATACACATTTTTCAAATAATTATTTTTTCATTTTGGGCTTAAATACCAGACTGGCCAGGTAGGCAAATACCAGAGCCGCACTGATGCCCACCGCGCTGGCGGTAAATCCGCCTTTGAAGATGCCCAGAAAGCCGTCGGTGTCCACTGCCTTCTGAACACCCTTCCAGAGAGTATTGCCAAAGCCCAAAAGGGGCACGGAGGCTCCCGCTCCCGCAAAATTCTGAAATGGTTCATACAGCTTTACGGCTCCCAGTACCGCCCCCAGGCAGACCAGCATCACCATGATG
>CAPNGW010000455.1:0-334 GCA_948665105.1 uncultured Lachnospiraceae bacterium | reverse complement strand
CGAACTCCTGAAAAGGCTCATACCAGCCCAGGAACCCAATCACCGCTCCTGTCACCACCAGCAGCACCATGATGCGCCCGGGCATCAGCTTGGTCTTCTCCATAAGAATCTGCACCATCGCACAAATCAGTCCGCCTACCCAGAATGCATTCACATAATCCATCGATTTTCTCCTTGTTTCATATTTTTTGTCCTGTACTCAACAATGGGACAGCCCACATCATGCATGCTCCATCACCACACCGTGGGCAATTCCCGGCACTGTCTGCCCTTCGTTAAAGCTCACCGTGGACAGCAGTGCGCCCGTGGGCACAAACAAAATACGCTTGTAAGC
>CAPNGW010000454.1 GCA_948665105.1 uncultured Lachnospiraceae bacterium | reverse complement strand
CTACACCTCCATGATTGAAGGCGCCGACAGGAAGGTTCCCTTTGAAGAGGCCAAGGAGACGGTGCTAAAGGCCCTGGCCCCTCTGGGTGAGCGGTACGTCAGCCTGGTGAAGCGCGGCTTTGACAATCGCTGGCTGGATGTGTATGAGAACCAGGGAAAGCGCAGCGGCGCATATTCTGCAGGCGCATACGGCGTACACCCTTATGTGCTTTTGAATTACGACGACACCCTGGATAACATGTTCACGCTGGCCCATGAGATGGGGCATGCCATGCACTCGTACTTTTCCAACGAGACCCAGCCCTTCCTCTATTCCCGGTATAAAATTTTTGTGGCCGAGGTGGCTTCCACCTGCAATGAAGTATTGCTGATGGAATATCTCCTTGGGCGCACGGACGATAAAAAGGAGCGGGCTTACCTTATCAACCATTTCCTGGACAGCTTCAAGGGCACGGTATACCGCCAGACCATGTTTGCAGAGTATGAGAAAATCACCAACGCCATGGCAGAACAGGGGGAGAGCCTGACGGCGGAGGTTCTTAAGAAGGTGTACTATGATTTGAACTGTAAGTACTTTGGCCCGGAGATGGTATCCGATGAGGAGATTGCTTATGAGTGGTGCAGAATACCCCATTTTTATATGAATTTCTATGTGTACCAGTACGCCACCGGTTTTTCTGCAGCTGTGGCCATCGCCCGCCGGATTTTGAAGGAGGGCCAGACGGCCGTGGACGATTACATGAAATTCTTATCCGGCGGCTGCTCCAAATCTCCCGTAGAGCTTCTTAAGATTGCCGGAGTGGATATGACCACAAAGGCACCCATTCAGGCGGCTCTTGATGTGTTCGGGGAATTGCTGGATGAAATGGAGACATTGATTTAAGAGGAGACATCCATGGCACTGCATTTTATTTTTGGAGGTTCCGGCAGCGGCAAGTCCAATTATATATACGAACATATCTTAGAGCAATCCCGGCAGCGCCCCGAACAAATCTTTTTCGTGGTGGTGCCGGAGCAGTTCACCATGCAGACACAGCAGGAGCTGGTGAGCCGCCAGGAGCATCACGCCATTTTAAATATTGATGTGGTCAGCTTCCAGCGGCTGGCCTACCGGGTATTTGACGAACTGGGCCTTTCCAATGTTCAGGTGCTGGAGGAGACCGGAAAGAACCTGGTGCTTCGCAAAGTGGCCCAGGACAAACAAAAGGAGCTTACAATTCTTCGTGGCAATATGAAGAAGCCCGGCTATATCAACGAGCTGAAATCCGTCATCTCGGAGCTGAGCCAGTATCGTATCGGGGCTGAGGAGCTTAAGGCCTTGGCGGAGGATGAGAGCCTTCCTGCTCCCTTCCGTTACCGGATGAATGATATCCGCATCATGTATCAGGGATTCGCCGATTATTTGGAGGGCAGCTTCATTACTGCCGAGGAGATTCTTACGGTGCTGGCCCGGGAGGCTGAAAATTCTTCACTCCTTAGGGACAGCGTACTTGTGCTGGACGGATTTACGGGATTTACCCCCATCCAGTATACTCTGCTGGAGCAGCTGTTTGTCTGTGCCCGGGATGTGTATGTGACGGTGACTCTGGATGAGCGAGAGGACCCATACCGCCTCCAGGGGATGCAGGAGCTGTTCTATATGAGCAAAAAGACGGTTCAGACTCTGGCCCGTCTGGCGTCAGAGCAGCACATGGAGGTTGCAGAGCCGGTGCGGTTAAAGCACGGAGAAAAGGGGCGTTTTCGCCAGGCAAAGCCCCTGGAATGGCTGGAACAGAATCTGTTTCGGACAAACTGGAGAAGGTATCCTGCCTCGTCAAATCCGGGGGACTGCATTTCCTTAAGAAGCCTTACGGACCCCCGCCGGGAGCTTCT
>CAPNGW010000453.1 GCA_948665105.1 uncultured Lachnospiraceae bacterium | reverse complement strand
CCACGCCGTTTACAAGGGTTCCTTCGGGTGCCGGCGCCTCATAGACCCTTCCGTCCTGGGCAATGAGAACAGCTCCTTTTCCGGCCATGGACACCAGCACGTTCCTGGCCCCCATCTTTTGAAGCTTCTTACCGTAAGGCACCACGTCTCTGCGCTCTGTGAGCTCCACCTCAAAGATTTCACCCAGCTCATGATTGTTTGGCTTAATCAGAAAGGGATGGTAGGGGAGTGCCTTTAAAAGGAGCTCCCTTGTGGCATCCACCACAATCTGTACCTCCTTCCCCTCCAGCCGTTCCATAATCCTCTGATATGCGTTATCCGGCATGGATGCCGGAAGGCTTCCCGAAAGGAACAAGATATCTCCCGGCCCCAGAGCGTCCAGCTGCCCCAGAAGCTTTCGTACCTTGTCCTCACCAATCTGCGGGCCCTGCCCGTTAATCTCCGTTCCTTCCATGGAGTTTAATTTCAGGTTAATCCGAGAAAAGCCCTCTTCCAGATAAATCAATCCGTTCTTGATGCCCATACTTTCCAGACGCCGCACAAGCTCCTCCCCGGTAAAGCCTGCCACAAAGCCCAGGGCAGTGCTCTCAAATCCCAGGTTTCCAAGAACAATGGAGACATTGATGCCCTTTCCACCTGGAAAGAGCAATTCAGAATCCGTGCGGTTGGTAAATCCCAGTTTAAAGTCCTTCACAGATACAATGTAATCCAAGGACGGATTAAAGGTGACCGTATAAATCATAGCCTTCCTCCCATTTTCTCCTGTCTTTGCCCGTCAAGACACTGTTACAAAGCCCGCGCTTTCTCCCGGTATATGCAGTACTCCTTTTTTTATCTTAAGCTCCTTCCCCAGGGTATAAATGACTTCTCCCATTTCATACGGGCACTGGCATGAAACGGCTTCCCGGCCTGGGTTCAATGCCACCAGAATCTTATTCCCTCCATGGGACCTTAAGTAGACAAGGGGATATTTTTCCGGCTGGCAGTACACAAATTCAATGTCACCCGAAGCGCACAGGGCCGGAAATTCCCTGCGGATTTTGGTTAGCTTCTGTATCTCATGCCAGAGGGAATCCTTTCTAGCCATCTGCCTTGATACCACAGGCGCATCCTCCGACAGGTCCTGGGAGGTATAAAGCTGTTCTGCTGACGCCTCCGAGAAGCCATAATTTTTCCCGTCGTCCCACTGCATGGGTGTCCTGGCCCCGGTACGGTCATAGCCTCCCTCCACGGATGTCAGGGGAAGATGCCGCATACCAATCTCGTCTCCGTAATACACAAATGGCACGCCCGGCATGGACATCAAAAACGCATACACCAGCTTCAGCTCCTCCTGGTCCAGATATTTCCGGATGCGCTCCATATCGTGGTTCCCGGAGGGTATGCAAATCATTCCCTTGCTGTTTGTCATCCCATAGTTTTTCATATGTGCATTTCCCGCTTGTGCACCTCCTGAAACAACCGCACCAAATCCTCATTGGTCCCATAGCGCGGCGCCACCTGGCAGTAATCCGCCACATCATACCCTGCATCGCCAAAGGGTGACAAATAACAGGGATTCAGCCAGAGGGCATTGCATCCTAAGTCCTTGATGTAATCAAGCTTCTCAATAATTCCCGGAATGTCCCCAATGCCATCACCGTTGCTGTCGCAAAAGCTCTGTGGATAAATCTCATAAAAAATACTTTCTTCCAGCCAATGCTTCATCCTCATTTACCTCGCTCTCTCATAAATTTCCAGCATATCTTCCTCGTAAAGTATTTTCGCAGAGCCCTTATGGCCGCCTGCCGAGGTGGCACACTTCTTGGCCATAAGCCTCAGCTACTCCTGGGTGGGCTCAAGGCCAAGGCCGGCCAGTGAAACCGGCATGTTA
>CAPNGW010000452.1 GCA_948665105.1 uncultured Lachnospiraceae bacterium | reverse complement strand
GCTATGGAGGCGGTTGGCAGTACGCAGACGGCCCCGGTTCCTGTGCATCTTCAGGATTCCCACTACAAGGGAGCGAAGAAGCTGGGCCACGGGGACGGCTACAAGTACGCCCACCTGTACCCCAACCATTACGTGAGACAGCAGTATCTGCCCGACGGATTGACGGATAAGAAGTTCTATGAGCCCACAGAGCAGGGGTATGAGAAGCAAATCAAAGCATGGTTGGATTATATCAAAAAAGAATGAGTTTGGAGGAAACAAGATGCAGCCTTATCAGGAGATGACCAGAGAACAGTTACTACAGGAAAAAGCGAAGCTTTCAGCCATTTATAAGAAATTCCAGCAAAGCGGGCTGAAGCTGGATATGTCCCGGGGAAAGCCGTCGGTGGAGCAGCTTGATTTGTCCATGGGAATGATGGACGTTTTGGGAAGCGACCAGGATTTAAAATGTGACGACGGAACGGACTGCCGGAACTACGGTGTGGTGGACGGCATTCAGGAGGCCAAGGTGCTTCTGGGTGACATGATAGAATGCCATCCCGACAATATTATTATTTACGGCAATTCCAGCCTCAACGTGATGTACGATACCATTTCCCGCTCCATGACCCACGGTGTTATGGACAATACACCCTGGTGCAAGCTGGATAAGGTAAAATTCCTCTGCCCGGTGCCGGGCTATGACCGTCATTTTACCATCACGGAGTATTTCGGCATTGAGATGATTAACGTGCCCATGCTTCCCACCGGTCCGGACATGGATATGGTGGAAAAGCTGGTCAGCGAGGATGAGGCCATCAAGGGCATCTGGTGTGTGCCCAAGTATTCCAATCCCCAGGGCATCACTTATTCCGACGAGACGGTGCGGCGGTTTGCAAGGCTGAAGCCGGCGGCCAAGGATTTTCGGATTTACTGGGATAATGCATATGGCGTGCATCATCTTTACGATATTGACCAGGATAACCTGGTGGAGATTATGGCGGAGTGTAAGCGGGCCGGCAATCCGGACATGGTGTATAAATTCTGCTCCACCTCCAAGATTACCTTCTCCGGCTCGGGAATCGCGGCGCTGGCCACCTCTCTCAACAACTTGGAGGAGATTAAGAAGCAGTTAAGCATCGCCACCATCGGCCATGACAAGGTGAACCAGCTTCGCCATGTGCGGTTTTTTGGGGATATCCACGGCATGATGGAGCACATGAGAAAGCATGCGGAAATCCTAAGACCCAAATTTGAGATGATTCTGGACACCTTCGATAAGGAACTGGCGGGTCTTGGAATCGGCAGCTGGATTCGTCCAAAGGGCGGATACTTCATCTGCTTTGACGCCATGGATGGATGCGCCAAGGCAATCGTCTCAAAGGCCAAGAAGGCCGGCATGGTGATGACCCCTGCAGGAGCGCCCTTCCCCTACGGAAAGGACCCCAGGGATTCGGTGATTCGCATTGCGCCCACCTATCCCACCCTGGAGGATTTGAGGCTGGCCACGGAAATTTTTGTAATCTGTGTAAAGCTGGTGAGTATCAATAAAATTCTGGAAACCAAAGAGTAGTCCTAAAACATCATAAGACAGCGGGAAATGAGACATGAGCAAGGCAAAGGAATTTTTAAAACGAAAGGACATTGAATTTTCGGCAAAGCGGTACGGTATAGATGCTCTGGGGGCCATGGCACAGGGGCTGTTCGCCTCCCTCCTGATGGGGACCATCATTGCCACTCTGGGGGAGCAGACAGGGCTTAAGTTTCTGGTGGAAATCGGCAATTTTGCCAAAGGCGCCACCGGGTATGCCATGGCTGTGGCCATCGGATATGCTTTAAAGAGTCCGCCGCTGGTGCTGTTTTCCCTGGCAGCAGTGGGGGGAGCCGCCAATTCCTTGG
>CAPNGW010000451.1 GCA_948665105.1 uncultured Lachnospiraceae bacterium | reverse complement strand
CCCCACGAAAAACCCCAGCAGCAGGTTTATCATGGTCCCGGTGGTTCCCCCCACCGCCGCCAGGGCTTCCTTTCCCACGAAGTTTCCCACAATGGCCGCGTCCACCATGGTATACAGCTGCTGGAACAGGGTTCCAAATAAAATGGGGAAGAAAAAAAGCAGAAGCTGCTTGTAGATGACTCCTTCTACAATGCCGTTCTGCTTCTGCTCATTTATTTGCACAGTTCACCAACCACCTGATTGATTACCTTCCCGTCTGCCTTGCCCTTTAACTCGGCCATAACGTTCTTCATAATCATTCCTTTGTTCTTTGTTGCCACAACCTCTGCAAACTTCTCCAGAATTACGGCTTTGACTTCATCTGCGGACAGCAGCTTAGGCGCATATTCCTGCATAATATCATGACGGGCCTGATAGCCTTCCAGCAAGTCCGTTCTCTCCGGAGGGCAGGTGTCAATCTGCTCCTTTACGGATTTTATTTCCTTTAAAATGACCCGGTCTGCCAGTTCCTCGCTGATGTCATCCCGGCAGCCTTCATCAATGGCGACCTTTTTCACCGCCGACACCAGGGCAGAAATAGCATCCTTTCTGACCTTATCCTTGGCCTTCATGGCCGCAATCATGTCCTTTTGCAGCTGTTCCATTTTCATGGGCCGATACCTCCTTTATTTATTCACAGAAATTATCATTTCATGTTCTTTGCCTGTTTATTCTAGCACGAAAAATAAGGGGTGGCAATCTTTTTTTACCGGGAGAACGCGGTTGAAATTTCTTCTTGCCATTTTCACCTTTCAGAAATATAATTTTCCAAAAGGGACTTAAAAAAACAAACGATGCATTCGTTCTTATCTGTACCGCCAAAATGGCGGCAAAAGGAGGCTCCCATGGCGGATTATGAAAACCTTACACATGAATTTGAACCTGTATATAATGAGGCTTCCAGGGTACTCATCCTTGGGACCTTTCCTTCCGTGAAATCCCGGGAGCAGCAGTTTTATTATGGCCATCCCCAGAACCGGTTCTGGCGGGTGCTGGCAGCTTTGGTGGCCGCTCCGGTCCCAATCACTGTGGAAGAGAAAAAATCCCTTTTATTAAAAAATCACATCGCCGTCTGGGATGTGATTCAAAGCTGCGATATTATCGGCTCCTCGGATACCTCCATTAAAAATGTGGTTCCTGCGGATATTCCTTTTGTGCTAAAGCACAGCAATATCAAAATGATTTATGGCAACGGTGCAAAGGCCTGCCAGCTTTACGACAAATATATACTGCCAAAAACAGGCATAGCCATTCACAAGCTGCCCTCCACCAGCCCGGCCAATGCCGCCTGCTCCCTGGAGAAGCTGGTTGATATCTGGTCCGGGCTCACAGCCTTCTTAAAGGCTCAAAGCCCGGCTTCCTGATGACAGATATCTCTGTCCCTTTTCCTGCCATCTGCTCTATAATACCCGCCGCACGGAAAGTATGGTCCGGTAAGTCGCTGAATTTGTCTTAATCCCCCCTGCCGGGTAAGGTGCGGAATTGCTGGCGTGGATAATCTGTCCATCCCCCATATAGATGGCCACATGGCCGCTGTAGCAAATCAGGTCTCCCGGCTGGGCATTGGCATAGCTTACTTCCTGCCCGTAATTTCGTTGCTCACCGGAGGTTCTGGGCAGATAGACACCAAACTGCTGCATGACGTACCTGGTGAAGGCGCTGCAGTCTATACCATTCTCAATGTCTGTCCCGCCATACACATAGGGATTTCCGATAAACTGAGTGGCGTAATTTACCACGTCCGTGCCGCTGACCCCTGTGGTAAAGGGTGGGTTCTTGCTTCCACCTTCACCGCTGGTACCGGCATTCCCAGTGTTGGAGCCACCTCCACCGCCGTTGTCGGCATTCCCGGTATT
>CAPNGW010000450.1 GCA_948665105.1 uncultured Lachnospiraceae bacterium | reverse complement strand
ATGGCGTCTCCCAGGTAATGGGTCACATGCCCCACCGCAATCAGAGCGTCCCAATCCTGCTTCAAATGCCCCACCTTCCGGTTCCCGGGAATATCATCTGCCGTGTAGACGGCAATCACCCCTGCAAGAGCAAGGGCCTTTGAGGTATCAATGGAAAGCACCCGGGCTCTGGGGTAACGGCTGCGCACCGCCCCCGCGTATACCATGCCCTCTATCTCCATATCATCCACGTATTCCCCGTATCCCAGCACCTTCTCCTGTACGTCAATCCGATGTATCTGGGTTCCAACCTGCACCCTGGAGGGCTCCTCCTCCAGATTGGCCTCGCCCCGTAAAATGGCACCCGCCAGGGCAATGCCGTCAATAATCTTCTTATATCCGGTACACCGGCAGATATTATTCCGAATGGCCGCCGCTATCTCCAGTCTGGAAGGATTGGGGTTGGCATCCAAAAGAGCCTTTCCGCAGATTACCATTCCCGGAATACAGAACCCGCACTGCACCGCTCCTGCTTCCCCAAAAGCGTATGCAAAGGCCTCCTTCTCCCGGTCTGAGAGCCCCTCCACGGTGACAATATGCTTGCCGGCCATGCGCTCCATCTTCTGGACACAAGCCTTCACCGGTTTCCCGTCCACCAGCACCGTGCAGGTTCCACAGGCTCCCTCACTACAGCCGTCCTTCACCGACTTCAAGTGAAAATCACTCCGCAGCACATCCATCAGCTTCCGCTGGGGCTCCACCTGAACCTCTTCCCCGTTAATCCAGACTACACAATTTACATCCATCTTATCTCCCCCTTTTTATCCCTCGTTCTGTTATTCTGCCTGCTGTTCCTTAAGAACCTTTTCCACTGCACTGGCAATATTGTGGTATCCGGTACACCTGCAAAGGTTTCCGGCCATATGCTTCTTAATGGCTTCTCTGGACAGCTTCTCGCCTCTCTCCAGAAGAACCGTGGCTGACATGACAAATCCGGGCGTACAGAATCCGCACTGAATGGCCCCTTCCTCAATGAAGGCCTCCTGAATCCTTGTAAGCTCTCCGCCAGGCCCCATCAGGCCCTCCAGTGTGCGGATATTCTTTCCCTCCGCCCATACAGCCAGGTAAATACAGGAGTCAATGGTCTCCCCGTCAATAATCACGGTGCAGGCGCCACACTCTCCCACCTCGCAGCCCTTTTTCACAGAGGTCAGTCCCAGGCGGTTCCTGAGCATATCCAGCAGCGATTCCCGCACATCCACGTACTCTGCGATTTCTTTTCCGTTCACGGTACAACGTACCAGTTGCATTTGCTTTCCCATGGTCATGCCTCCTTCGCTTTCTGCCGTTCCACCGCTTCCATAAAGGCCCGCTTTGCAATCTCTCCGCCGATTTGCAGGCGGAAGGCTTTGGAGGCCCGCCAGGAATCCCGGGGATTAATCTCCTCCCGGATGGAACGCTCCATCATGTGAAACAGCTCTTTGTCCACCACATGTCCCTTAAGACGCTCCTCGGTGTCCTTACACCGCAGCGGCACCGGGGCCGCCACGCCAAAGGTAATGCGGATATCCTCCAGGATATTTTTGTACTCCTGTTTCGTGGTCTTCACCATAACGCTGCAGCTTAGGGTGGCAATGTCCATGGCGTTGCGCATGGAATACTTGATATAGTGTCCCGTGTATCCTTCATAGTGGTCCTTGGGTACAATGATATGTGTCATAAGCTCACCAGGCTTTAAATCCACCCTGCCCGGCCCCAAGTAAAATTCCTCCGGGGACACCAGCCGCTTACCGGCGCTGCTTTCAATCCGAAGCCTTGCATCCAGGGAAAATACTGTGGGCGCGCTGTCTGCGCTGACCACGCCGTTACAGATATTGCCGCCGATGGTTCCGATGTTGCGGACCTGGGGGCCGCCCACCTGGTCCACAGCTTCCT
>CAPNGW010000449.1 GCA_948665105.1 uncultured Lachnospiraceae bacterium | reverse complement strand
GCCCGGGGAGAGGCTGCGCCGGGCGCTGAGGCAGGATGGGAATACCGGGAGCAGACAGGTCAGAAGAGTATTGGCGGGAAGGCCGGATTTCTTGTTGGAGAGAGATTGTGGGAAGAGCCGCCCCTGATACAGAGGACGCTGGTTATGGAGCTTATGGCAGAGCTGGCCGGAAGCAGGAAGGATATCTCCACCGTCCATGTGGAGCAGACACTTAAGCTTTTCTCAAGGCAGGTGGGGCGGAGGCTGGATTTGCCCTATGAAATGGAGGCAAGCCGCACTTACGATGGTATCCTGCTTCGGAGAAAAGAGGAAGGGGAAGAAGAAGAGAGCCGGCCCAAAATGCAGGTGGAGCCGGGCAAGACTGTGGAAATCCTTCCGGGCGGCCCTTGGATGAGGGCTCGGATTCTGGAAAAAACAGGAGAATTTCAGGAAATTCCCAAAAAAACATATACGAAATGGTTTGATTATGATAAAATAAAAAATACTTTATGGCTTCGCACACGGGAGGCGGAGGACTATTTTGATATGGACAGCCGGGGACGGCGCCAGAGCCTTCGAAGGTACTTTATCAATGAGAAGGTTTCCCTGGAAATCCGGGATACTGTCCTGGTTCTGGCGGAGGGCAGTCACGTTCTGTGGATTGTGGGCTACCGTATCAGTGAAGCGTATAAGGTGACCAAAGAAACCGGCCGAGTGTTGGAAGTACAAGTATACGGAGGAAATATACATGAGTGAAAAAATTCACGTGTTATTGTCAGAGGAAGCAGTGGATAAAAGGATTCAGGAGCTGGGAGACAGCATCAGCCAGGATTATGCAGGCAGCCAGGTGCATCTCATATGTGTGCTGAAGGGTGGCGTATTTTTTACGTGTGAGCTTGCAAAGAGGATTACAGTTCCGGTATCCATGGATTTTATGTCTGTGTCCAGCTATGGCGACGACACCAAATCCAGCGGTGTGGTGAAGATTATTAAGGATTTGGACGATAGTATTGAAAATAAGGATGTTCTCGTTGTTGAGGATATTATTGATTCCGGGCGCACCTTAAGCTATCTCTTGGATAATTTAAGAAGCAGAAATCCCAGGAGTTTAAAACTCTGCACCCTTCTGGACAAACCGGAGCGGAGGGTGACGGAGGTCAAAGTAGATTATACCGGGTTCGAAATTCCCGATAAATTTGTGGTGGGTTACGGTCTGGATTTCAGGCAGCAGTACCGGAATCTGCCCTATATCGGTGTGGTAGAGCTGGACTAAAGGAGGTTTCAAATTGGATAAACGTTATAGAGCATTCGGGATATATGTTATCCTGATTGTTGGGCTGACCATTCTTGCGTGGCAGTTCCTGGATGGTGGGAATACCATGCCCAGGGAACAGTCTTACACGGAGATGGCACTGAAGGAGGACCTCGAGAGAGGAAATGTCTCCTCTGTGTATATCAAGCAGAATCGGGAGGTGCCAAGCGGTGAGGTTCGGGTAAGCCTTGCCGACCTTACCGACAAGAGGATGTACACCTCGGATATTAACCGGGTGCTGGACTTAATGGGAGAGTATAATTTTAAGAATTATACCACAGAGGATGTTCCAAAAGAGAACTGGCTTCTGTCCATTCTGCCGTCGCTTCTGATTTTCGGCATCGTATTTATTTTCTTTATTATAATGACCAACAACGCCCAGGCAGGAGGCGGAGGCGGCACCAGTGCCAGGATGATGAATTTTGGAAAAAGCCGGGCGCGGATGAGTACCGAGGAGAACAAGAAAATCAACTTCGGCAATGTGGCGGGCTTGAGGGAAGAGAAGGAAGACTTGGAAGAATTGGTGGACTTTTTAAAATTTCCCAGAAAATACACCAAGCTGGGTGCCCGGATTCCCAAGGGCGTGCTGCTGGTGGGGCCTCCGGGTACCGGTAAAACATTGC
>CAPNGW010000448.1 GCA_948665105.1 uncultured Lachnospiraceae bacterium | reverse complement strand
GGTCCTGGCCTGGCAGAGCCCCCTGGGATATTATGAGCGGGAGAGCAACCAGATTGCCAATTCCCTCTTTGCCATCGGCACGGGAGGCTGGTTCGGAATGGGCTTGAACCAGGGAATGCCAGGGAGGATACCCGAGGTGCGAAAGGATTTTATCTTTTCGGCCATAGCGGAGGAATTAGGGCTGATCTTCGCATTGTGTATGATCCATATCAGAGGAATTTGGGATTTTGTTTGGCCTGTGCCTGATTCTTGTCTGTGTCAGCTGCTTTCTGATGTTTTTGAACATTGCCATGCAGATGAAGGACAGATTTTATAAATATGTGGCGCTGGGCCTTGGAACGATTTACGGCTTTCAGGTATTTCTATCCATCGGAGGAAATATCAAGTTTATTCCCTCCACAGGCGTGACGCTGCCCCTGGTCAGCTACGGAGGCAGCTCGCTTTTAAGCACCTTAATGATTTTTGCCATTATACAGGGACTTTATATTTTGCGGCACAGGGAAGGAGGCGACCAGAGTGAGCAGACAAAAAAGCGGCCAAAACAGAAATCAAAATCCTCCGGCGGGAGCAAAAAGCAGGAAGACTTCGTCACCCAATGGCTGGATGAATAAATCGGGCAGGAACCGGGAGTTTGCCGTGATTACTTACCTGTTTCTGGGGATATTTCTTCTTATGATGGGATATATGGCTTATTTCCAGCTTTTTCGCAGTGAGGATATTATCAACAGTCCCTACAACCGGCGGCAGGACACCTTTGCGGAGCATGTAGTGCGGGGCGAAATTCAGTCAGAAGACGGAAAAACACTGGCCCAGACTGTGGTGAATGAGGACGGCAGCGAAATACGGTATTACCCGTACGGAGGCATGTTTGCCCACGCTGTGGGATATGATACAAACGGCAAATCCGGCATCGAGAGCTTTGCCAATTTCAGCCTGCTCCGCTCCCATGCATTTTTCACTGAGCAGCTGGTAAACGGTATTCGGAACCAAAAGAATCCCGGGGACAATGTGGTGACCACCCTCAATTTCAAATTGCAGGAGACTGCTTACAATGCTCTTGGAAGCTATAACGGGGCTGTGATAGTCACAGAGCCCTCCACAGGAAGGATTCTGGCCATGGTGTCCAAGCCGGAGTTTGACCCCAACACCATTGCCCAGGACTGGGATGCTATTGTGTCGGATGAGAGTAATTCAGTGCTTTTAAACCGGGCAACCCAAGGGCTGTATCCGCCAGGCTCTACCTTCAAGATTTTTACAACCTTGGAATACCTTCGGGAGAATCCCGATTATATGGAGTTTCTCTATGAATGTACAGGAAGCATCACCCGGGAGGACCTTGAAATTCACTGTGCCGGGAATGCTGTACACGGCCAGGAGGATTTGATTGGTGCCTTTGCGGATTCCTGCAACACCTCCTATGCCAATATCGGGCTGTCTCTGAATAACGACAGCTTCTCAAAGCTTTGCCAGTCTCTGCTGTTTGGTTCAGACCTGCCCACATCCTATCCTTTTATGAAGAGCAGCTTTGCACTGAATGGCGAGTCTTCCGATAAGGACGCTATGCAGACCGCCATCGGACAGGGAAAGACACTGATGACGCCGCTGCATCTGTCTCTGATTACCTCGGCCATCGCCAATGACGGGGAGCTGATGAAGCCCTATGTCATTGACCATACGGAGAATTACAAGGGCGTTACGGTGAAGCAGTACCGGCCTTCCTCCTACGGAACCTTGTTAAGCAGTGACGAGAGCAGGCTGATGCAGGAATTTATGAGCCGGGTGGTGACCGAAGGGACCGGAGGCGGTCTTTTGGGTGGAAACTATACGGCCGCAGGCAAGACAGGCTCTGCGGAATTCAGCAACACTAAGGGCGAGAGCCATGCATGGTTCACCGGCTATGCCGAACATGAAGAGCTGGGCAGGA
>CAPNGW010000447.1 GCA_948665105.1 uncultured Lachnospiraceae bacterium | reverse complement strand
GATGGAAACCGACATCGGGAACGATATGAGAATCCGGGGCGTAATCGGAAACCTCGACGGGGCACAGGTTATTAAAACGCCTGCAAAAAGGCTCCCGGAAAACTTCGGGTTTATGCTGTCCCATAGATGCGCGACAGTAGCCCCCACAAAGCTTGCTGACTACAAAATCTATCAGGACCCGCCCGGCATTAGCGGTTCCCTGACAGAGGGACGTATTATGTATGATGCCTTTGTGCTGGAGAACAAGAAGAACGCTATCTATTACCAGGAAAATAATCCTGCTACTACGCGAACAGCTGCTAAATAACTTTTTCTCCTTTCCCCCTGTGTGGCTGCGTTGTGGCTGCGCGGGGGTTTTTAAAACGCATGAGATGGGGCGATTCAATGACCAATGAAGAACTTGTATCCCGGGTACGTGCCGGAATAGATAAGGCTGACAATATGCTGGCACTCTATAACCAGAACCGGGGCATGATATACACCATAGCGAAGAAGTATTCCGGCTATGCAGAGCTGGAGGATTTGGCCCAGGAGGGCTATATAGGCCTGTGCAATGCTGTGGGGAGTTACGACCAGACTGGCGGCGTTCCCTTTGTGTCTTATGCCTGGGGCGTAATCAGGAATCACATTCTCCGCTTCATCTATGCGGAAAGGAATCTGCCAGAGTATATGCAGGCTCTTATTGCCCAGTACAGGAAACTGACGGAAAGCTTCCTGACAAGGTATGGCCGGAAGCCCTTCAGAGCGGAATACTGCCGGTATCTGGATATCAGCCAGGAGAAGCTGGCCCAGATAGAGAAAGCCGCCTGTATGGAGCAGACAGCCAGTATAGACAGCCCCATCAATGAAGAAGGTGTGACTCTTTCGGATACTCTGGCCAGTGGTGAGGATATAGAACGCTCTGTATTGGACAAAGTACAGCAGGGCCAGCTCCGGGCCGTTTTATGGGAGGCAGTGGACAGCCTGCCGGGGGAACAGCCGGGAGTGATACGGAAGCGGTACCTGGATAATATGACATTGCATCAGACCATGGAGGAGCTGAAGATTCCCACCATGCACCGGGTAAGGTCAGCAGAAAGCCAGGCATTGCGGAGACTGCGGAAAAACAGCCGGTTGCGCTCCTTTGTTGAAATCCGGGGTGACGGTATGCAGGGAACGGGAGCGGAAGCCTTCCAGCGTACCTGGACAAGTGCCACGGAACGGGTGGCGTTGGAGCGGGTGGGGGAGTTATATTAGTGGCTTAATAGTGACAGTGTATAGCAGGAATGCCCCTATACTGCCCCTTCAGGAATTTCAGGCCGTAAGAATTTTTAAGAATTCCATTACAAAAATGTAAGGGATTCGTTGACAGGCGGCATCAATAAGAATAGAATAGAGAAAATGGAACTGTGATAAAATGGGAGGATATATTATGAATTATCAGGTGCCAACCGCAACAATCCGGGCAATAGTTTTTACCTTGCTGGTTTCCCTGGGAGTGCCGTTTTTAGGGTGTGTCTGGGCCAAGAAGAGGTTAAAGGAGGCAGTCAGTCTCAACAGTCTGGCCATTGGCGCAGCGGCATTTTTCGTCTTTGCCATGGTGCTGGAGCGGGTGCTTCATGGTGTGGTATTTATGCTTGCGGGAACTGCGATACAGGAGAATATATGGCTATACGCCATTTACGGCGGACTGGCTGCCGGCGTGTTTGAGGAGACCGGACGCTTTGTGGCCATGAAATTCTTCATGAAACGGAACCTCTCTAAGGAAAATTCCCTGATGTACGGTATCGGCCACGGAGGGATTGAATCCATTATGCTGGTGGGCATGACCTATGTGTCCAATCTGGCGGTGGCCTTCACCATCAATGGAGGGGGCCTGAAGGAAGTGCTGGACACCATGGATGCGGCCACTAGGGAGGCTACGATACAGGGGCTGGCGCCTCTCTGGGA
>CAPNGW010000446.1 GCA_948665105.1 uncultured Lachnospiraceae bacterium | reverse complement strand
ATCGTCAACGTGGTGGGAAGCTCCATTGCAAGAGAAGCGGACCGGGTGATGTATACCTGGGCTGGACCGGAGATTGCTGTGGCTACCACCAAGGCTTACAGCGCCCAGCTCATTGCCCAGTACCTTCTGGCCATCAAATTTGCCCAGGTACGGGGAGCGGTGGGTGAGACGGAGACATTAGAGCTGATTACAGATTTGAAGCGTCTTCCGGAGCAGATTGAGATGCTTCTGTCCAACAAGGAGCGGATTCAGAAATTTGCCAACCGTTATCTGGCGGCCCGGGATATCTTTTTCATCGGTCGGGGGATTGACTACGCCATATCCATGGAAGGCTCTCTGAAGCTTAAGGAAATCTCTTACATTCACTCTGAGGCCTATGCCGCAGGGGAGCTAAAGCATGGAACCATCTCTCTCATTGAGGAGGGAACCCTGGTGGCCGCCGTGGTGACACAGAAGGATTTATATAAGAAGAGTATCAGCAATATCGTGGAGGTCCGCACCCGGGGGGCCTTTGTGCTGGCGGTGACCAACGCCGGAAATACGGAGATAGAGAAGGCGGCCGATTACGTGATTTACCTTCCCCAGACCAACCGCTATTTCACCAACTCCCTGGCCATTATTCCGTTGCAGCTATTTAGCTACTATGTGTCTGTGGGGCGGGGATGTGATGTGGATAAGCCCAGAAATCTGGCGAAATCGGTGACGGTGGAGTAAATGGGATGAAAAAATATATAAATTTATTTTTACAGTTAATCAAATTTGGCATTGTGGGTGGCATATCCACTCTTTTGGATTACGGGCTGATGCTGCTTTTCACGGAGGTCTTTGACATCTTCTACCTGCTGTCATCCACACTGTCCTATACCATATCCCTGGTGTTTAACTATGTTGCCAGCATGCGCTATGTATTCCGGGGCAGGGAGGACATGAATAAACTCAAGGAGTTTCTCATTTTCACCGTTTTATGTCTTATGGGACTGGGAATTAATCAGCTGGTGCTGTGGCTGATAGTAGAGTATGCCGGTATAGATTACAGGCTTTCCAAGATAGCGGCCACGGGAGTGGTGATGATCTGGAACTTCGTAACCCGGAAGTTGTTTCTGGAGGAGAAATCCGCCCATTCTTGAATAGCTGTCGAATAATTGTTAAATATATACAAAGCAGGTGCTATTTAGCCCTTGCTTTTTTTTGTTTTTTCGTGTATATTATACAAATGTTCTCAAAAGAAGGACAAGGAAATTCGAAAACGAGGAAATGATTAAGAGGATATAATGATGATAAATTTAGGCAAACAATTCTTCCGCTTCAGTGTTGTGGGGGTGCTGTCCTTTGGGCTTGATTACGGACTGCTATTTCTGCTGACGGAGTGGGGGAGCACCCATTATCTGGTATCTGCGGCCTTATCCTACACGGCGGCCACGGTGTTCAATTACATATACAGTAAAAAATATGTATTTTCCGTCCGGGAGGATGTGGGCAGAGCGGGACAGCTTTTGCTGTTTCTTCTGCTGAGCCTGTGTGGGCTGGGACTTAACACGATGCTGATGCGCCTGGGCGTGGAGCGGCTTGATTTCCATTACATGGGGGCAAAGATACTGGCCACCCTTATGGTGTCCGTCTGGAACTTTGTGACCAGAAAGCTCCTGATGGAGGAGAGGATGCGGAATCGCAGCCATATGCTCAGCCGTACCTGGAACCGTGTCTTTAACCGCACCTGGCAGCGGAGTTTCAATCGCTGACACAATTTGTTGAAGGAATTATCACACTTTTTACACATTTTACGGCTACACTCATATCCATAAGAGAGAAATCCAAGGTACATAGAAAGGAGACTTCATTATGGATAATAATAATTATAATTACAATCAAAATCAGGAATTGAATCCCGGCCAGGGCTATCCCCAGGAGCCAATACAGGGTCAGCCCCAGGAGCCGGTGCAGGCTCAG
>CAPNGW010000445.1 GCA_948665105.1 uncultured Lachnospiraceae bacterium | reverse complement strand
CGGAATTCCGACGGTCACGTCCTCATGTACGCCGACACCATGACGGATTCCATGAAGGCAGCCATCGGTGAGACCGAGCGCCGCCGTTCCATTCAGGAGGCATATAACCAGGCTCACGGAATCACACCCAAGACCATCGAGAAGTCTGTCCGTGATTTAATCAGCATTTCCAAGAAAGTGGCTAAGGAAGAGTACGAGTTCAAGAAGGATCCGGAATCCATGAGCCGTAAGGAGCTGGAGAAGCTCATTGGCGAGGTCCAGAAGAAGATGCAGCAGGCAGCGGCGGATTTGAATTTCGAGGCGGCGGCAGAGCTTAGGGACAAGATGATAGATTTGAAAACCATGCTCCGTGATATGTAAAGCTACAGGCGCGAAAGTTGAAATTGCGCAAGCTGCAAAGCGGCGGAGCAATTCGTGTAACATAAAAAATACACAGCATTACACAATAGTTCATCAGATAAGGAGTTAATATTGGATTATGAACCAGGAAAAACAATACATCAAAATTCGTGGAGCCAACGAACATAACCTGAAGAATCTTGACGTGGATATCCCAAGAAACGAGTTCGTGGTTTTAACCGGCTTAAGCGGTTCCGGTAAATCCTCCCTGGCCTTTGACACCATATATGCGGAGGGCCAGCGTCGCTACATGGAGTCTCTCTCCTCCTATGCCCGTCAGTTCCTGGGTCAGATGGAGAAGCCCAATGTGGAGAAAATAGAAGGCTTGTCTCCTGCCATTTCCATTGACCAGAAATCCACCAACCGAAACCCCCGTTCCACCGTTGGGACTGTTACCGAGATTTACGACTATTTCCGACTGCTCTATGCCAGAATCGGTATTCCCCACTGCCCCCAGTGCGGCAAGGAGATTAAGAAGCAGAGTGTGGATCAGATGGTGGATCAGATACTGGAGCTTCCGGAGGGCACCAAAATCCAGCTTTTGGCTCCGGTGGTGCGGGGAAGAAAAGGTACCCATCAGAAGATTTTTGAGCAGGCCAGACGCAGCGGCTATGTTCGGGTTCAGGCAGACGGCAGTATGTATGAGCTCACCGAGGAGATTGCCCTCGATAAAAACAAAAAGCATAACGTGGACATCGTGGTTGACCGCCTGGTGGTAAAGGACGGGATTCAGAAGCGGCTCACCGATTCCATAGAGACATGTCTGGAGCTGGCGGAGGGGTTGCTGACAGTGGATGTCATCGACGGAGAGCCCATCCAGTTTTCCCAGAGCTTTTCCTGTCCGGACTGTGGCATCAGCGTGGATGAAATTGAGCCCAGAAGCTTTTCCTTCAACAATCCCTTCGGAGCCTGCCCCACCTGCTCCGGACTGGGCTACAAGATGGAATTTGACATAGATTTGATGATTCCCGATAAACGATTAAGCATTGCCCAGGGGGCCATCCAGGCTATGGGCTGGCAGTCCTGCACGGACCCCCACAGCTTTACCTATGCCATTCTTGACGCATTGAGCAAAGAGTACAAATTTGATTTGGATACACCCTTTGAGGATTATTCCCCGGAGGTTCAGCATGTGCTGATTCACGGCACCGACGGAAAGCACTTTAAGGTGCACTACAAGGGACAGAGGGGAGAGGGCGTCTATGACGTAACCTTTGAGGGCCTTGTCAAAAATGTGGAGCGCCGCTACCGGGAGACCGGCTCTGAGACCATGAAGCAGGAGTATGAAGCCTTTATGCGGATTACTCCCTGTAAGGACTGCGGCGGCCAGCGGCTGAAAAAGGAGGCTCTGGCAGTGACCGTCTCTGACAAAAATATCTATGAAGTCACGTCCATGTCCATCCGCAAGCTGTATGAATTTCTGGAAAATATGGAGCTGACCAGCCAGCAGAAGATGATTGGAGCCCAGGTGCTGAAAGAAATCAAAGCCCGGGTTGGCTTTTTAAAGGATGTGGGATTGGATTACCTGACCCTGGCCCGTGCCACGGCCAGCCTG
>CAPNGW010000444.1 GCA_948665105.1 uncultured Lachnospiraceae bacterium | reverse complement strand
ACGCCTCCGGCAAATTTGAAAAGGGCCTGGACCCCAACAATGCCATCAACGCCATCAACCGGGCCTGTCAGCTCATCGAGGAGCTGGGAGCCGGCCAGGTGGTAGGCGGTGTGGTGGATGTGTACGGCCAGGTGCGCAAGGGAAGAAGCGTTCCCTTTGATGCAGAGAAAGTCAATAAGCTTTTGGGTACGGACATTGACGAGGCGGCCATGCTTGGGTATTTTGAAAAAATTGATTTGGGCTACGACCCGGAAGCAAAAGATGTATTAGTACCCTCCTGGCGTCCGGATTTGGAGTGCCTGGCGGATTTGGCGGAGGAAGTGGCAAGATTTTACGGATATGACAATATCCCCACCACATTGCCCAGCGGCGAGGCCACTGCGGGAAAGCTGTCCTTCAAGCTCAAGGTGGAAGAGGTAGCCCGGAATATCGCGGAATTCTGCGGATTTTCCCAGGGAATGTCCTACTCCTTCGAGAGCCCCAAGGTCTTCGATAAGCTGTTGATTCCCGGGGACAGCCAGCTTCGCAGGACAGTTACCATTTCCAACCCACTGGGTGAGGATTTCAGCATTATGCGTACTATCTCCTTAAACGGTATGCTCACCTCTCTGTCCACCAACTACAACCGGAGGAATAAGAACGTCCGTCTGTACGAGCTGGGAAATATTTATCTGCCCAGGCAGGTGCCTGTGACGGAGCTCCCGGAGGAACGTATGCAGTTCACGCTGGGTATGTATGGGGACGGGGATTTCTTCACCATGAAGGGTGTGGTGGAGGAGTTCTTTGACAAGGCAGGTCTTCACGGGAAGGAAACCTATGAGCCGGATGCAGGCAAGCCCTTCCTGCACCCGGGACGGCAGGCAGACATCCTGTATAATGGGGAAGTGATGGGGTATCTGGGAGAGGTACATCCCCAGGTGGCGGAGAACTACTCCATCAAGGACCGGGTTTATGTGGCTGTCATTGATATGCCGAAGGTAGTTGCCCTGGCCACCTTTGACCGGAAGTACAGTGGCATTGCAAAATACCCGGCTGTGTCAAGGGACCTTAGCATGGTGATGCCCAAGGATATTCTGGTGGGTCAGGTGGAGAAGGTATTTGAAGACCAGGGCGGTGCCTATCTGGAGAGCTATCAGCTATTCGATGTCTACCAGGGGGCCCAGATTCAGGAGGGATATAAGTCCGTGGCCTATTCCGTCACCTTCCGTGCCAGTGATAAGACATTGGAGGAAGCGGATGTCACCGCGGCCATGAATAAGATTCTCAAAGCCCTCAAGGCCATGGGAATTGAGCTTAGGCAGTAGGGGATGCAAAGGGATGAATGTAAAGGATTTTTATTTCGACTTACCAAAGGAGCTCATTGCCCAGGACCCTCTGCCTGACCGCTCCGGATCCAGGCTTCTGGTGCTCCATAAGGACACCGGGGCCATGGAGCACCGGGGATTTCGTGACATTATGGATTACTTAAGGCCCACAGACTGCCTGGTATTAAACAACACCAGAGTGATTCCCGCACGGCTTTTGGGGGAAAAGGAGGGCACTCAGGCCAAAATTGAACTGTTGCTTTTAAAGCGCAGGGAGAAGGACGTCTGGGAAACCCTGGTGAAGCCGGGGAAAAAGGCGAAGCCGGGGACGAGAATCGTCTTCGGTGGCGGCCTTCTCACCGGGGAGATTTTAGATGTGGTGGAGGAGGGAAACCGTTTGATTCGGTTTTCTTACAAAGGAATTTTTGAAGAAATTCTGGACCAGCTGGGACAGATGCCTCTGCCTCCCTATATCACTCACCAGCTTGAGGACAAGAACCGATATCAGACGGTCTATGCCAAGCATGACGGCTCTGCGGCGGCTCCCACGGCGGGGCTTCATTTTACACCAGAGCTGCTGTCTGAGATTCGCGCTATGAGGGTAAGGATTGCCGAGGTGACGCTCCATGTGGGGCTGGGAACCTTCCGGCCCGTGAA
>CAPNGW010000443.1 GCA_948665105.1 uncultured Lachnospiraceae bacterium | reverse complement strand
CGCCGGCCGTTGTCAATAAGGGCGTCCACCGCTTCCTGAAGCATACGCTTCTCGTTGCGGACAATAATATCCGGGGCACCCAGCTCCAGCAGACGGCGGAGACGGTTGTTCCGGTTGATAATTCTGCGATAAAGGTCGTTCAAATCGGAGGTGGCGAAACGTCCGCCGTCCAGCTGAACCATGGGGCGCAAATCCGGCGGAATTACAGGAATTACATCCATAATCATCCACTCCGGCCTGTTGCCTGAGCCACGGAAGGCTTCCACAACCTCCAGACGCTTGATGGTTCTGGCCCGTTTCTGACCGGTGGCGTCCTTTAAGCTCCGCTTTAATTCTTCGGCATCTTTTTCCAAGTCAATGGCGTTAAGGAGCTCCTTTATGGACTCCGCACCCATACCTACCCGGAAGCTGCTGCCGTATTTCTCTCTGGCCTCCTGATACTCGCCTTCAGACAGCACCTGCTTATACTGCAAATCGCTGGTTCCCTTATCCAGCACAATGTAGGAGGCAAAATACAGCACCTTCTCCAATGTTCTGGGGGACAAATCCAGAATCAGTCCCATACGACTGGGGATTCCCTTAAAATACCAGATATGGGATACAGGAGCCGCCAGCTCAATATGGCCCATACGCTCCCTGCGGACATTGGCCTTGGTAATCTCCACGCCGCATCTATCGCAGACCACGCCTTTGTAGCGGATTTTCTTATATTTGCCGCAATGGCACTCCCAGTCCTTGCTGGGCCCGAAAATTTTCTCGCAGAAGAGACCGTCCTTCTCCGGCTTTAAGGTTCTATAGTTAATGGTTTCCGGTTTCTTTACCTCGCCCCGGGACCACTCTCTGATTTTTTCCGGTGATGCCAAACCAATCTTGATTGCGTCAAAGGTAATTGGTTGATAATTTTCTCTGTTCATTGTCTCTGGCATGTATGATACTCCTTCCTTTACTCTTCATCAAGAATTGCATCAAAGTCGTCGAGTATATCCTCTTCCACATCATCTTCCTCAACGGCAACCAGTTCTTCGTTCTCCTCATCGAACTCCTGCTTGGAAAAGCCCAGGTTTCCGAAGGATTCATCGTCATCAAAGGCAAAATTCCTATCTCCGGCAATGATGGCATTCAAGTCGGTATCGCCGTATTCGCTGGTCTCCATAATCTCTATTTCCACCTGCTGTCCGTCTTCCTCATCCTTTAACACCTTCACATCCAGCCCCAGGGACTGCAGCTCCTTAAGCAGCACCTTGAAGGACTCAGGAATTCCCGGCTCCGGAATATTGTCGCCCTTGATAATGGCCTCGTAAGTCTTTACTCGGCCTACAACGTCGTCGGATTTCACCGTCAGAATCTCCTGCAGAGTGTAAGATGCGCCGTAAGCCTCCAGGGCCCACACCTCCATCTCTCCGAAACGCTGTCCGCCAAACTGGGCTTTACCACCCAGGGGCTGCTGTGTCACCAGAGAATAGGGGCCGGTGGAACGGGCGTGAATCTTGTCGTCTACCAGATGATGGAGCTTCAGATAATGCATGTGCCCAATGGTAACCGGGCTGTCAAAAAATTCTCCGGTTCTTCCGTCACGAAGGCGTACTTTACCGTCTCTGGTGAGAGGAACACCCTTCCACACTTCCCGGTGGTCACGATTATCGGACAAGTACTGGAGCGTCTCGGGAAGGAGCTCCTGCCCATGCTTTTTCTCAAATTCTTCCCAGGGCAGATTTACATAATCATTGGCCAAATCCAGGGTATCCATGATATCATCTTCGTTTGCTCCGTCGAACACCGGCGTTGCAATATTAAATCCCAAAGCTTTTGCCGCAAGGCTCAAATGAATCTCCAGCACCTGCCCAATGTTCATACGGGAGGGCACGCCCAGGGGATTCAGCACGATATCCAGGGGACGTCCGTTGGGCAGGAAGGGCATATCCTCCACGGGAAGCACCCGGGATACCACACCCTTGTTCCCGT
>CAPNGW010000442.1 GCA_948665105.1 uncultured Lachnospiraceae bacterium | reverse complement strand
CGGTTCCCTCCGCTGTGACTGCGGCCAGCAGTTGGCGGCAGCCATGACACAAATCGAAAAAGAGGGACGGGGAATTTTGCTCTATATGCGTCAGGAGGGACGGGGAATCGGACTTATCAATAAGCTCAGGACCTATGAGCTGCAGGAGCAGGGCCTGGACACACTGGAGGCCAATCTTGCCCTGGGCTTTGCCGGCGACCAGAGAGAGTATTACATCGGCGCACAGATTTTAAGGGAATTGGGTGTAAAAAGTATGCGCCTCTTAACAAACAACCCCGATAAAGTTTATCAGCTGTCGGAATTTGGGATAAAGATTACCCGGCGGGTACCAATCCAGATGGACGCCACCGCCCATGATTTATTTTATCTGAAAACAAAGCAAGCCCGCATGGGACATATTTTAAAATATTAGAAGGAGAATCGTTATGAAAACATTTGAGGGAAAGCTGGTATCAAGAGGAATCAAAATTGGAATTGTGGCCGCACGTTTCAATGTGTTTATCACATCAAAGCTGTTGGAGGGAGCCATGGACGGGCTGCTCCGGCATGATGTCCTGGAGGAGGATATTCATGTGGCCTGGGTTCCGGGCGCCTTTGAAATTCCACTGATTGCATCCAAAATGGCCAAAAGTGGAAAATATGATGCGATTATCTGTCTGGGAGCCGTTATCCGGGGCTCCACCACCCATTATGATTATGTCTGCAATGAAGTGTCAAAGGGCATTGCCGCTGTCTCACTGGACTCCGGTGTCCCCGTGATGTTTGGCGTGCTGACCACCGAAAATATTGAGCAGGCCATTGAACGGGCCGGAACAAAAGCCGGAAATAAAGGCTATGACTGTGCCGTGGGAGCCATTGAGATGGTAAATCTGATGCGGGAAATTGAAGAATAGCAGAGTTCTCCTGCAGGAAAGACACCGCCATGGAACCACACCAAAATCTGACGATTGGGGGCGGTTCCATGGCGGAATTGATTCTTCTTAAGAATCACCTATTCGTGCTAGGACAGACGCACGCTGACGACATGGCGTTATAATTCCTCTGCCTTAAAGCTTGTATAACCCTCGTAGTAGTAGCTGTGGTCGATGCCTTTCATATAGATCTCCCGGCTATTGATATCATCCGTCAAGGCGTTTTTCAGCAGGTGTTTGAGCTCAATATCTTTAATTGGGCTGCGCTCCATGGCCAACAGATAATCTTCTTTATCAACCCTGCTCCAGTCAACGACCTTTTGAAGTTCGGCTTTAAACATCAAATCCAGCCAAATGCGGGTGCTACGCCCATTTCCTTCCCGGAAGGGGTGGGCAATATTCATTTCCACATACTTCTCAATAATTTCATCGAATGTGGAATGGGGCATTTTATCAATATTCTCAAGTGATGCTTCAAGATACATAACAGGAGCAAAACGAAAGTTGCCTTTCGCAATATTTACTGTTCTGATTTTGCCTGCAAAGTCGTAAATCTCGTTAAAGAGATATTTATGGATTGCCTGAAGCGAAGAAAACTTTCCGGGTTCCAGCTTATCGAGGATGCCATTTTCAAAAAGTTCCACTGCTTTTTTCTTGCTGATTCGCTCTTCCTCACGGGCAAGATCGGCAGAGCTTGTAAGCCCTAGCTTATTTTCAAGTGCCATGTCGCTCCTCCAGAATCTAATTCATTATTCGCAAAACAATTATTATTTCCACTTCTATTCGGACAGCATCACAGTCCTTTTGTGAAACCGCCACATACTGTCTTCCGAGCTGAAGCGCAGAAAGACTGTTGATAAGTGCTACATCGGTAACATTGCCGACAAAAAAATTATCATCTTTTTTCGGGGCTGCTTTTTACAGCCCCTTCACGTTCCGGCAATATTGCCAGGCAATTACTTAAGCATCTGCTCCTTTTTCTTAAGAATCGCCTCCACCGCCGCGCAGGCAGGGCAGTCACAGTAAGGCACTCCGGCGGCCTTAAGGTCTCTGGCGT
>CAPNGW010000441.1 GCA_948665105.1 uncultured Lachnospiraceae bacterium | reverse complement strand
GGTCTGCTTCAATGCGGTAGCGGTCTGATTCGCCAGCACGCCAATCTGCTGGGCCACAACGGCAAAGCCCTTCCCTGCCTCCCCGGACCTTGCGGCCTCAATGGAAGCGTTCAGAGACAGCATCCCTGTCTCACTGGAAATGTCATCTATCAAATGGCTGATATTGTTAATTTCCTGCATGCTGTCATAGATTTCTCCCATGGTTCCCAGCATGGCGTCCATCTGCTTCCTGCCTTGTTCTACCCTCTCCTGTGCTCCAACTACAACCTCATTCACATTGGAAGCGCTCTCATCAATTCTATGTATGCGGTCCGTAATCACTTCAATACTGTTATTGAGCCGCTTTAGAGCCTTCTCCTGTTCCTCGGAGCCTGCATGCAGCCGCTCTGCATAGTCCGAAACCTCGGAGGAATTGTTGCTTACGGCCCCTGCCGCAGCATGGATGCTCTGCATATTGCCATTGAGAGAATCCGTAATACTGCACAAGGCCTCCCGGATAGCCTTAAAGTCACCGGCAAAATGCTGCGGTACCTCCCCGGAATAATCCCCTCTGGACAGCTCTCCCAGAGTGTCTCCCAGTGCTTTGATATAAGTGTGAATATTGGATATAGTCTTTGCCAGGGCCTCCGTCATCACCTGGGCCTCATCCCCGGTGTCCGCGATTACCGTCTCATCTCTCAGATTGCCCTCCGCCAGAGCCGACAGTCTGTCCGTGGCCAGAGACAGAGAATCTGAAATCTTCCCACTCATCCGCTTGCTGGAAGCAATGGCTGCCACCTGAAGCACTGCTGCCAGCACCAGAACCACCGCGATTGCCACTGTCGCAGTTCCCATAAAATCTCTGTTGGGCGCGTCAATCACCAAAGCCCAGTTGGTTCCTGCCACCGGTGCAAAGGCTATATAATGATATTGTCCATGTATACGCAGTGAGTCGGAGCCCGTCTGGAAGCCTGTCAGCGCATCAAAAATCCTGTTATTCTTATCATTGCCGTACATTTCATACAGGTTCTGCTCCCGAAACATATTTTCCTTATCCCGGTCTGCAATCACCGTGCCCTCCTGGTTCACCATATATGCACTGCCGTTTGCCCCAATGTTGATATTGCTCAGCACATCATTCAGCAAATCGTATTTATAGCTTCCAATCAGATAACTATGCGCTTCATTTTCTTTTTGCATGGGCACCCCCACCACCAGCTGGAAAATGCCACCTTCACTGAAGGGCTCTCCAATAGTGACATTGTTGGTTTGCCTCATATTTTCAAAGCATCCTATACCGGAAGCGGATGCAGGGGCTTTCTCGTCTCCGAACAGCTTCTCCCCCTGTTCATTATAGGCAGCCAGCCACACAAACTCTATGCGTCTTTTCCTTTCATCCAAAACAGCCTGTTTTTCCTCCTGACCTGCCGTATCATCCACAAGCACCTCCTCCAGGGCCAAGTTTGCCATACGGTCTGTTAAAAGGTGCAGATTCGCGCTGATATTCTGGGAAGATATCTTAGCCATCATTTGCATGTTATCCAACAAAAGTACCTTTGTGGAAATCAGACTGCTTACCACCATCACCACCGTAAACAGCAGCACCAGAATGAACACCAGCGACACCACATAGCCTACGATTTTTTGTTTGATTGTCCGATTCCTCTTCATTGCCTAATCTCCTTCGTAAAACAATACTCCCAGTGTATTGGGGCCACAATGGCTGGAAATCACACTGCCCGCCACGGTGACATTGATTTCCTTAAAATGGTCTAATCCCTCCAGATAATCATATACCTGTTTCACTATCTCATTGCTGCAGCCGGAGTGCGTGATAAACACCCGCCTGTCATCAGCCTTCTTTAATTCTGCTTCCATATCCGACGCGTATTTCTTAATCACTCCATTGATATTGCCCCGATATTTCTTGGACACATCCATCTTGCCGTCCGTCACGGCAATTCTGGGCTTCAGCTTCAGGGCTCCGGCCACCAGAGCC
>CAPNGW010000440.1 GCA_948665105.1 uncultured Lachnospiraceae bacterium | reverse complement strand
CATGGCATTAAACAAGTGGGTGGCATGGTTGGCCCCTGCTGTGAATGCAGAAAGGGCCACATCATAATCCGCCTCCGAATGTCCCAGTGAGATGGACACCACATCGTGGAGAGCCTCGATGAAGTCCATGGAGCCCTCAAGCTCCGGCGCAATGGTCACCAGGCGAATCATGCCGTTACAGGCTTCATTTAACTCCTGAAAACTGGCAATGTCCG
Organism: uncultured Lachnospiraceae bacterium; assembly: GCA_948665105.1. Taxonomy (GTDB): domain Bacteria; phylum Bacillota; class Clostridia; order Lachnospirales; family Lachnospiraceae; genus 14-2. The sequence continues at coordinate 1,773 of CAPNGW010000440.1, read as the reverse complement.
GAGGCACGATGTAAGATGCCTTCTGGGCGCCTTTTTTGCCCGGGGAGATGAAAGGTCCCTCCATATGAATTCCCGCAACGGAGGCATGGGAGGAATCCCCGGGAAGCAGAAGTACGCTCTGGAATATTTTCTTAAGCTCCTCTGCTGGTAATGTCATGGAAGTGGGGCAGAAGGAAGTCACTCCGTGATTCTTCAGGTAGGTGGCAGTCTCCTTCAAGCCTTCCGGGTTCCCGTCGCAAAAGTCGTGCCCTACGGCTCCATGAATATGTACATCCACCAGCCCCGGAATCACGTACAGCCCCATGGCATCCACCACGTCTTTATCTCCGGGAACCGGCTCTGCCATGATTTTGTGATTCTCATCTATATACAAATCCTGCTGTGTGAACACGCCGTCCACGCCAAACACAAGTCCGTTTTTTATAATCATAGAGACCTCCTAAATGCAGTTGTTGGTACGGCAGAGTGATAACGCCGCCTCATCCGCCACAATGAATACGTTGCTGTGAAGCTGTAGAATGGAAGCCGGAACCTCCGGGGTCACAGGACCGAAGCAGGATTTGTATACAGCCTCTGCCTTTGCTTCGCCGGAAGCAATAAGAAGAATGGCTTTTGCACTCATAATATTTCCGGTGCCCATGGTGTAAGCGTATTTGGGAACCTCATCAATGGTCTCAAAGAACCGGGCATTGGCCTTGATGGTATCGTCGGTGAGCTTCACACAGTGGGTTCCCGTCTGGAATGCATCCCCCGGCTCGTTAAAGCCGATATGCCCGTTGTTGCCGATGCCCAGAAGCTGCAAATCTACGCCTCCCAAAGTGCTGATAACAGAATCGTACCGTTTGCATTCCTCTTCAATATTTTCGTTGAGGCCGTTGGGGATGTTGGTGTGCTCCTTCTTGATATTTACATGGTCAAAGAGATTGGTGGCCATGAAATATGCATAGCTCTGGTCATTGTCGGCGGACAGGCCCTTGTACTCGTCCAGATTGGCGGAGCGAATCTCGGAAAAATCCAACTCCCCCTGGTTGTATTTGTCAATCAGATTCTGGTAAGTGCCGATGGGTGTGGAACCGGTGGCCAGTCCCAGCACCGCGTCCGGCTTTAAAATAATCTGCGCGGCAATAATATTTGCGGCTTTACGACTCATTTCCGGATAATCCTTTACCTGAATAATACGCATAAAATGTCTCCTTTCGAATTCAGCTTTTCAAACTTATCACCATTATAAGTTTTTTGCAGAAAAAAATCCAGAAAGAATCTTGCGAAAACAGAAAAAAATAAAAAAATCACAAAAATACAATAAAAACACCAAAAGGAACATGGACGGATGAGCTGCCCTACCCCTGATCAATGAGTCCCTTGATGGAAGAGGAATACTCTGAGGGTGTCATTCCTGTAAGCTTCTTAAACTGCCGGGAGAAGTAATGGATGGAGCTGTACCCCAAAGCATGTGCAATCTCTGTAAAATTCAGCCGATTTTCCCGAATCATCTGCCGTGCCGTGTCGATTTTCAGCTGTAAGAACAAGTCGATGACACCACAGCCATACTGCTTTTTCACCAGCTGCTGTAGCTGGGACCTCCCCATCAGAGTCTCTCTGGAGAGTCTCTCTAAGGTGAGCTGCTCATGGAGATGCCGGTTCATGCAGTCAAGAATTCTGTTCCGGGCTTCCTCATCCTTCCTGCGGCGAATGGTATCCTTCTCTCCGGTGCCGGGGGACCGCCCCTGGTAACGGCGAAAGAGGGACAACAGCAGCAAAGCCAGGTGGCTT
>CAPNGW010000439.1 GCA_948665105.1 uncultured Lachnospiraceae bacterium | reverse complement strand
GATTCTGCCCACGGTCCCCCGCCATCCGGAATGGCTAAGACCTATAGCCCGGTGCACCGGGTCCACAAGGTACAGAGGGACGCAGTCCGCGTAAAAAGTAGACAGCACCAGTCCCGGCACATTCGTGATAAGTCCGTCAGTGTCAAAAAATGTTTTTTCCCGGACCAGCCCATGTCCCGCATCCTGAAGAGTCACCTTGCGCACATTGGTGGTGTGGGTCTGGTCAGAAAATACGAATTTCCCCACATCCGCTCCCAGCGCCTTTGCCACTCTGCGAAAATTTTCCTCCACCGCCTCCTTATCGTCACCCCTGGTAAAGCTCAGATTCAGGGAGGAGAAGCTTCCCTGGCTGACACCTCCCAGCCGGGTGGTAAAGCAATGGTTCACCCAGCCCTGTTCCTCCAAAAGAGGATAATACAAAAGCGGCAGGATAACATTATCCGCCGGCTTTGTTCTTCTCTCCCTGATTACGTCAAGATTATTTTTCTTCACAATATTCATCTTATTTTATTTCTCCCGCTGCTTTAAAAGGCATTCTCTATATGAATAATTTCCTCCTGCAAAATCCCCACCACATCAAACCGGCAGGGTGTATTTTCCGGACAGCCGAACCGCAAAAGGTAATATTGTGCAGCCCGCCGGATTCGCTTCTGTTTGCGGATATCCACTGCTTCCAGAGGGTGTCCGCCCCGCTGGCTGGAGCGGTATTTTACCTCCACAAATACAAGATACGCCCCGTCTCTGGCAATCATATCAATTTCGCCGGATTTTGTAAAGAAATTTTGCTTTATAATCCGGTAGCCCTTACCCTTTAAATATTCTGCCGCCAGGGCCTCATACGCCGTGCCAATTTCCTTGCTCTGCCTTTTCTCTGCCATACCTTATGTCCCGTTTCACAAAACTTCCGCCCTCACTTTAACTTCTCCCTAAGCTTATCCATCTTATCCACGAAGACGAGAATCTCCGCCACCACCGCGTAAAGCTCCGGTGGAATGGTATCCCCGATGTCCAGCTTGGACAAGGTTCCGGCCAGCTTCTCGTCCTTGTGAAGGGGGATATCCGCTTCCTTGGCCTTCTCTATAATGCGTTGGGCCAGCTCTCCTTTACCCGCTGCAATAATCCGTGGGGCTTCATCCCCGGGGGTATAGCCCAGTGCCACTGCTGTTTTATTAAAAGTTTTGGTCTCCTGTTTTCCCATAAGCTACTCCATTCCGCCTGAAATACGGCAACAAGGCGTACTTCAGGCCTTCCCCTTTCCTTAGGGAAACGCTGATTTAATCAGCATTTCCTTGGATGTTCCCGTTAAGCCTTCACGTCGAAGGAGTAACGCTGTAATTTCCCTACAGGGGCCTCACGCGTAAGGAAATCCATGACAATATCTGTATTCTGCTCCTGATTTTCCTGCTTCTGCACCTTGATACTGCACTCATATCCCTTGTCCTGAAGGCGCCTGGTAAGGCTTTCGACATGCTGCTCCACCAGCTGAAGAGAAACGTCATCCGCCAGATAAAAATGGGTATTCACCTTGTTTCCCAGCATCTTAATCTGCACGTCCGTGGTTCCCAAATGATCCAGCTCCAGATGTAATAAAGCCGACAGCTCTCCCTCCTTGTCCAGAAGCTTCTTCTTGTTTGTATAGACATACAAATCGCTGTGGGCGTTCTGCCCCTGAAGCTTTAAGGGAATCTGCACATAGTTGAAAAGCTGGTTCATCTGCTGCATCATCTCCAGGTTCCCCCGGACCTGGGCAACCTCCCTGCCTAAGGGTGATGCTTCCTTGCCCATATTTTGCATAAGCTGTTCCAGATGGGCCATCTGCCGATTCATGCGGGCATAGAGCCGGTCCATGTTCTCCCGGCTCTCCACCTGCCCGGGCTCTAAAAGCCACTGCTCCACCATGGCCTGCCGGAGAAGTCCTTGGTATTCCCTGCCCTGAAACAGTTTTTGGAATGCCTTTGAGCTCTCTCCACCTAGCTTTCCCAGGTGCTCCTGAATGGCCTTAAGAAGCTCCCCCGCACCCA
>CAPNGW010000438.1 GCA_948665105.1 uncultured Lachnospiraceae bacterium | reverse complement strand
CTATGGAAACACGCTGCTGCTGGCCGCCGGAAAGCTGATTGGGCAGGTGATTTTCCCGGCCCTTCAGATTCAGCACCGAAATCAGCTCCTCAAACCGCTCCTTGTTGATCTCCCTCCCGTCCATCAGCACCGGAAGCGTCATATTTTCCGATACATTCAGCACCGGAATCAGGTTGTAAAACTGATAAATCAGCCCCACCTGGCGGCGACGGAAGATGGCAAGCTGGTTTTCGTTTTGGGCATATACATCATTTTCGTTGAGAAATACTTTTCCGCTGGTGGGCCTGTCCACGCCCCCTAAAATGTGAAGCAATGTGGATTTTCCGGAACCGGAAGGACCGATAATGGCCAGAAATTCCCCCTTGCCCACGGAGAAGGACACATCATTTAGTGCTAAGACCTGATTTTCCCCTTTTCCGTATACCTTTGTCAAATGCTCTACTCTCAAAATTTCCATGAGAACCTCCTTGTTGTATGGCTTTTCTGTTATGTTTACTATAAAGCAGGAAAATGACAATGCCATGACTTCCAGGTGACAATTTAGTCACTTTTTTATATCATAGGAAAGTTCTCCGAACTGGCCTATGATATAAAAAGCCCTCCGGGAGGATGCGCACTTCGCGGAGATGAAATTAATTGCTTCGCAATATCGCTCGGGCGCGGAGAATCTCGCTTGCGAGATTCTTTTTTATTTCCTCGTCTCTTGGGGCCGATGAGAGATAGCCTCGGGGCAGGTTGCTGTATCCTGATAGAAGTGTATCGTAAAGCGGGCGCCGCCTTTTGGAGCATTCTCAGCCTTGATGGTGGCATTCTGTCTGGAGAGAATCATACGGGCCAGAGAAAGGCCGATGCCGATACTCTGCTCCCCGGAATTTTTTCCTTTGTAAAAACGTTCAAAGAGGTGGGGAATATCCTCCCTGTCAAAGCCGGGGCCGTCATCCTCAATGACAAGCTCCGTAAAAATGGCATTTTGCCGGGTGGATACCAAAATGGAGCCGCCGGCCGGGGTGTGTTCCATGCAATTCTTCAAAATATTGGCAATCGCCTCCACCGTCCAGGCCACATCCACATAAAAATCCTCCTGGCCGGTGTTACAGGAAAATGTAAACTGCTGGCCCCGAAGCTCCATGGGAACGGCAAGGGGCGCGGAAGCACTCTGAATCACCCGTGAAACCGAGGTGGCTTCCAGCTGGAAGGTAACCGTCCCCGCATCCAGCCGGGAGACCTTAAGGAGAGCCTCAATGAGCCAGTCGATACGGTTAAGGAGCATGGACATCTGGTGCAGCAGCTCCATCCGCTTTTCCTGGGGGAGATTTGGCTCTGCCAGCAGGGACTGCACCAGGTGGATGGAGGTTAAGGGTGTGCGAATCTGATGGGAAATGTCCGCCAGGGAGGAGGCTAGGTGGACTTTTTCTTGGCTCAAGCGTTCACTCTGCTCCTTTAAGCGAAGGACCAGCTTGCTAAGCTCCACTTTCAGGATGGCCAGCTCACCCTCCCGGTAATCGGAAAAGTGAAAGGCCTCCCTTCCGTGAAGAAGCGCATCGATATTCCGGCTCAATTCCCGAATCCGCCGGTACCGCTGCCAGGTAATCAGAAGGTGCAGTCCGGTGAAGAAGATTCCTGTCAGAAAGACGCATAAGGCTAAAAGAATGCCAAAAGAGAGCCTTATTCCAGAGCCAAAAGCATATGGAAAGCTGCCATAGGCCAGCCCCCAAATACTGCCCAGAACGTAGCCTGCGATAGTAAAAATAATGATGAATATCACAGAGAAAATGAAATATCTTTTTATTTCAGGATTGCGAAAGAACCTCATTGGATGCTGCCTCCGGTCTTTTATAAACTTAAAGGGTGCTGCAGGGCTTACCGGATACCGTATGCCTCAATGACATAGTCAAGGTCCTTATCTCCTCTGCCGGAGAGATTGATAAGAATGGAACCCTTATCCATCTGCCGTGCCAGCTTCATGCCATAAGCAATGGCGTGGGAGCTTTCGATGGCAGGGATGATACCTTCCGCTCTGGAAAGAGCAAAGAAGGCGTC
>CAPNGW010000437.1 GCA_948665105.1 uncultured Lachnospiraceae bacterium | reverse complement strand
CATTATGTAGCATCCGGCATCCGCCAGGAATTTGCCGCCCTGGGCTATTCGGAGGAGACTGTCGCTGACATGCTGGTCCACTATCTGTACGGCGGCAGCCGCCGCTCCAAGCAGCTGCTCTGGTTCTGCTACGGACAGCATATCGCCAACCGCCTTCGGGAAAATGTGGCTGTAAAAAATACCAAGGCCATCAGGTGTCAGGACTGCGGCCAGTGGCTGGAGGTGGACAGCAAGGATAACACCACAAACCGCTGTGTCCCCTGCTACCTTACATACCGGAAAAAGTATAAGGCGGAGCGAGAACGGCTGCGGAGGGAGAAAAAACGCATGGAGGCTATGGCACCGCAGATATAAATGATAAATCAAGCAAGCATTGGAAAGGAGGTCTAAGGACACATGGTTATCACACAAGCCCAACTCATCAAAAAAATTGCAGAAAAGGAGGAGACAGACGTTAAAACCGTAGACAGGATATTCAAGGCAGCAGAAAGGTTCCTCTTTGAATCCATGTCCGCCACCACCACTTTGGAGAAGACCGTGGTGAAGCTTTTAGACGGGCTGAGTCTGGAATGCACCTATATCCCGGAGCGAAGCCTTAACACCTTTGAAGAGTTTCACTGTCAGGCCCGCCTCCGGGTGAAGGCAAAGGTCACCCGGCATTACAACCGGAAGCTCAACGGATATTTTTAATGCGTGGACAGGGCAAATACGCCCGGTGAAAATGGACGTTTTTATTTTTTCTCTGTGAAAAACGCCCACAGCGCATGGACGTTTTTCAAAATCACTTTGTAGCTATATGGAATCCACAGGATTCACAAAAATTTTATTAAAGGAGGATGAAACTATGAATTTCAATCCAAACGAACTTGTCCTGGAGCGTATCCGTGCCGTGGAGGAATATGACCCGGCCACCAAGGAGCTTACAGGGCGCTTTACCCAGATTGAGGAACCCAGCCTGTCCACCTCCGCGGAGGGCACCAACGTCACAGACGCCATGGGCAATCCCATCATGACCTTCTACAACGCCCAGTCCGGCACCTTCGGATTCTCCAACTCTCTCTTCTCTCTGGATCTTGCGGCTTCTCAGTACGCATCCAGGAAAGAGACAGCATCCGATGTGGACAAATTCCGTATGCCTGTGTCCGAGACCATCGAGATTGGCTCAGACCACACCGTAAAGCTTCGTTACGTTCCGGTTGGCCCGGATGGAGCGGAAGTCAAATATGTAAAGGTCATCAACGCCAACAGCACCTTCGGCAAAACTTACGAAGTGGCCGAGACGGCAGGTGAAGGAAAGTTCACCATCGACGCCGCTTCCCGGACCATCACCCTGCCGGACGATGCTGAGGGAAGAGTCTTCGTCAATTATGAGAAGGAGACCTCCAACGCGGTGAAGGTGACTAAGACCACCAACGGAATTCCCGAGGTGCGCTCCCTGGTCATCCACGCTATTTTCCACGATCCCTGTAATAAAAATGTGGTCTATTCCGGCGTTATCTATGCGCCCAGAGCACAGATTGACCCCTCCAGCGTAGAGCTGACGCTTACAGCGGAGGGCAAGCATCCCGCTTCCTATCTGTTGCAGAAGCCTTACTGCGACGAGAGCGGACGGTTGTTCGAAATCCTGGTTTCGGAGGACTAGGATAAAATGGGGCTGCCAAAATTGGCGGCCCCGAAATCAAGCATCATCAGCGAAAGGAGACATCTCATGGCCAACAGCACTCTCATAGCAACCATGAAGCAATCTGTCATAGACGCCATCTGTGACGACCCCGGGCTCTTTGCGGCCATCGACCCGGACAACGCTCTTTGCAGCACTGGAAAAGATATGATTTGGAATTGTATTTTCCCTTATCACCAGCTTCCCGGTTCTCTCACCACCGCTCCCACATTTCTCTCTGTGGCGGTTCACGCCAGGCTCCGGGAAAACAGCAACACCTTTGTGGCCGCAACCCTGGACATCTATATCTATACCCGCCGGAACCACTTAAGGCTCCCGGAGGGACAGACCGGCACCCGTCTCGATTGGATTGCCTCCCTCCTCAATGAAA
>CAPNGW010000436.1 GCA_948665105.1 uncultured Lachnospiraceae bacterium | reverse complement strand
CACCGCATTGGTTCCCACCGCCAGCACTGTCGCCTGGGGAAATCTGGCCTTGATGGCCGTCACCAGCTGCCTGCCCATGCCACCTCCCTGACTGTCTATGACTAAAATATTCATTCTGCTTCGCGCCTCCCTGTCACATAGGCTTATATATGATAACCCTTTTTCCTTACATGCTGTTCAAAAGTCCCTCAATTCCGTCCTCTTTGAAGATATCCTTGTAATAGCCGATTTCACTTTGTATGATGCCGTCAATGACCTGCATTCCCAAAAGCTCCACTGGAGCCTTGTCGTCTGTGAGAAGATAAGAGCCCTTTTCGTAAGGCTTAAGCCCCTTAAAGGCATCATCCAGCATTTCGGCCAGCTCTATCTGGGCCAGCTTGGTGATGTTCTCTTCTGCTGTCTTAAGCATATTCTCATTTCCCCCGGCAAACAGCTCCCGGTTGGTGCTCCCGCTCACATCCACCGTGTACACATAAGGGAATACCGTGGCAATGGTGTCCGACAGATAGTCGTTGATATTGCCATCCTCTTTGGAGTGCATGTTCATATTCACCACCATAACGCCATCCTCCTTTAAGTGCTCCCGCACCATGGTGAAGAATTCCACCGAGGACATCTGAAAGGGAATCGTGATATCCTGATAGGCGTCCACCATAATCACATCGTATTTTTTGTCCACCGCCTGCAAATACGCCCGTCCGTCATAGGTGACCACATCCACCGTATCCGGCATATCAAAATACTCCTTGGCCAGGCTCGTAATCTTCTCATCAATCTCCACGCCTTCCACCGTAATGCCATCAAAATAGCGCATACACTGTTTGGCAAAGGTTCCCGTCCCCATGCCCAGAACCAGCACACTTGAATCCGGCGCTACATCCGCCATCACCGGGGCCAGCATGGCATAGTCGTAGTACATGCCGGTGAGGGAATCCTCCTTCATCATCACCGACTGCACCCCGAAAAGCACGTTGGTGGACAGAATCACGCTCCGCCCCGTGTCCTTCACCTGCAGATAGTTGTAGATGGATTCCCCTTCATACAACAGATTTTTCTCCCAGAAGGCAAAGCTGCCGGAATGGCCCAACACACTGCACACCACAAACAATACCCCGGAGATGGCACAGGCGGCAGGCTTGGCCCGTTTGCTGATAAAATAAATCAGAGACAAAGCCATGAGGATTCCGGAGAAAATCAGGAAGGTCACCGCCGTCCCCACCGCCGGAATGGTCACAAAGGTGGGAAGGAAGGTTCCGATAATGCTTCCGATGGTGTTAAAGGCCCCCAGGGTTCCCACAGTCCTGCCGTTGTCCTCAAGGCTGTCGGTGGTATATTTTACCAGGGATGGAGTCACCGTCCCCAGCAAAAACAGTGGAAATACAAAGACCGCCATACAGGCCAGAAAGGCGGCAATAATCAAAAAGTTATTGTTTACCGCCAGCACCAGCACGCCGGAAATTCCCAGGATGACATATTTCCCCAGAAGAGGAATGGCTGCTATCCACACTGCTGCAATGAGAAGCCGGGCATACAGCTTGTCCGGGTTGGGATTCTTGTCCGCCGTTTTCCCACCCCAGATATTTCCCAGAGCCATGGCAATCATGATGGTGCCGATGATGATGGTCCAAACTATCTGGGAAGAGCTGAAATAGGGGGCCAGAAGCCTGCTGGCTCCCAGCTCCACCGCCATGACGGACACCCCGGCAAAAAACTCTGTCATATACAGATAATACTTATTTTTTAAAATACTGTGCTTTTCCATAGATTTCTCCTATCCCAGAAATGCGAAATATCCAATCACCAGTGCTCCCAGCACAATCCGATACCAGCCGAAAACGGTAAAATCATGCTTTTTGATATAGCCCAGCAGAAACCGGATGGCGAAGACTGACACCGCAAAGGCAGAAAACATGCCCACAGCCAATATGGCCAACTCCTCCCCGGAATAGTCAAAGCCAAACTTCACAAGCTTCAGGGCACTGGCCCCAAACATCACCGGAATCGCCAGGAAGAAGGTGTACTCCGCCGCCACGGTACGGGATACGCCAATGAG
>CAPNGW010000435.1 GCA_948665105.1 uncultured Lachnospiraceae bacterium | reverse complement strand
CGTCAGAAACAGCACCGGGGTGTCTTTGCCACTTTTGCGAAGGGCCTCAAGCACCTGAAAGCCATCCGCCTTGGGCATCATAATATCGAGAATGGCGCCGTCATAATCCACCGCCATCAGATAGTCGATGGCCTCTGCTCCATCATGGCAGCTGTCCACGCTGTAGCCCTCCCGCTCCAGCTTTTTTGTGATAATTTTATTCAAATCCCTTTCATCTTCTGCAAGTAAGATACGCATATCCATACACCTCCTTGGTCAAGTATAAGAGGAAAAAATTAAAATCTCATTAAAATACCATCATTTATCATTTCCCTAAAATAAACTTTTTCACCTTGGCAGGCTTGGCCTGTGGATTCAGCCGGTACACCTGGTCTTTAATTGCGTCATAGGCCTCCTGTTTGGGTATCTGCTTTGCTTTTTCCAGAACATCCTCCTCAAAAAAATCCTCCGTCATGCAAAACACCGTGGAATTCCAGCCGTATTCCTCTCCCTTTTCTGATTTTTTCCTGGTCCCGCCGCACATAGATATGTAAAATAAAGCCTGAAGCTCAATCACTGCACTGTCGAACCGGGACTTGTCCTCCCTGGAAAATCCGCCGTACTGCTTCAAAAGGTGCAGCGGCAGCTCCTTGTGCTCCTCCATCAGCTCATAGATGCGTCTGGCATAATGGCTGATATTTCCTTCCTCATATTCCTGGTGTAATTCCCGCCTCCCCCGGCGGGCCGCAAAGAAATACGGAAACCATTCCTTCGTAATATAACCGCTCTTTTTAAAAAAGTATTTCCCATAGGCAATGTCCCTGCGCTCTTTCAGCACCCGCATACGCCATTCCCATGGGTCGGTATCCGGCTGCTCCGTGTGCCAGGCCACTTCCTCTCCGAAGGAGTCGCAGAGGGTAAAAATCCCCTCTCCGTTCTCTCCGCCCAGGCTGAAGCCGGTGTGTAACAGTTCCTTTACAAAGTCATCATAATTGTGTATTGTCTCCATGAAAATTCCCCCTTCTCTTTGTGTGCATACAAATTTTCTTAATCTTTTAAATGTTTACGATTCAGGTGCCAAAAACCCTTTTCGATATCTGAATCTGCTTACAAAATACCGTCAAAAAGGTTTATCTGCTGAAATTCCATCTGATATTCTGCCGGGGCCGGTTCTCTCCTTAATATGGCCTCCACCGCCACATCATCCCACAGCCAGGTCTTAAGCTCCGGCTCCTTCAAAAGTAAGGGCATACGGTGGTGTACCTTAACTAAATTCTCATTTGCCCCAGTGGTTATCACCACAAAACGCTTCTCACCCTCCAGCCAGTCGTAGCAGCCCGCCAGGTAGAGTGTGGGCTTTCCGGCCTGATAGCACACGGCCTTTTCCTTATTCTGATTCCACTCATAGAAGTGGCGGGCCGGTATGGCCAAGCGGCGGCGACGTATACTTTCCCGAAAGGTCCGCTTCTCCAAAATGGTCTCTGCCCTTGCGTTAATGAGAAGTCCCCGCCCCTGATAAGACGGAAAGCCCCAGCGCATGGCCCTTGAAGCCATTGTGCCTTCCCGGTTAAGAAGCACCCATGCCCGCTGGGAGGGATAAACATCCCCTATAAATTTCTCCTCTCCTGTGCTTCCCTTTACCGCTCCAGGCTCCCCTGGGATTTCCTCCCGGAGCCCTCTGGCAATCCCATTCACAATTCGACGGATGTCCCCAAGCACATCCTCATCCACATAATACCGTCCGCACATAGGCTAAGCTTCCCGCCTCCCGCTCTTCCACAAAATTTTCCACTCCATCCGCTCCACATAGAACAACAGCCGGAAGAAATACTGTGTCTCATGAAGCATTATATCACATTCAAACTCCATTGTGGGAATTCCACAGTAAAATTTTCCCTCCGAATGGATTACATGAATGTCCGACAGGGTGTGAAGCACTCCCTCCTCGTCCTGAAATTTGATGGTCTTTGGCAGGATCCGCCCGGTGCTTGTGAACCAGGCGCCGCAGGCGATGGGCTCCTGAAAGCCTCTGATTTCCCCTGCATCCGGTGGCTCTGCATTAATTCCAATTCCCATTCCCATAT
>CAPNGW010000434.1 GCA_948665105.1 uncultured Lachnospiraceae bacterium | reverse complement strand
GACGGCATCGGAGCCAGATGCAGAGGGGGGAACGATACGCGTATCCAGGGCGACACCCTCCACCTTGTTGTCCAGGCGTCTTTTTTCCCGCTCCACCTTCTTTTGCTCCATCTGCTCCCGGCGGCGGTGAGCATCCTCCTTTGCCGTGTCATAGACTTTTTTGCTGCCCTTTTTGACTCCGCCCAGAAAAGAACGCTCGGTAATCAATACCAGGCAGATAATCAGTACAATGATATCCACCACATAGGAGCCAATAAGACCGAAGGCCTTGGTAAGCAGTCCGGCAAGTATCCCCCCCAGAAAGCCTCCGCCACTCTTATGAGACACGCCATACTTGTAGGCGTCAATCACTGTCCCTCCCTCTTCTCCGGCAACTACCAGCTGGATAAAGAGGCAGAGAAACAGCAGAAATAATACGGAGGCGACAAGCTTCACCACCGCAATTTTATTATGCTTATTTGACATGTAAAAAGCAATCCCGATAAAGAGAAGGACCGGAAACAGATAGGCCGGTAATCCGAAAATTCCAAAGAAAAATCCGCTGATTACCTTTCCCACTGCGCCTCCCACACCGAAATTGCTGATAAAAAGCAGGATACAGACGGCCAGGATAGCAAGAAGGATAATCTCATTTTTAAAAGAAAAATCCTTCTCCTGACTGTTTTTCTCCTTGTCCTTGCTGCCTTTTGATACGTTGTTCTGTTTTCTGGCTGCCATGCTGCCAACCTCCTACACCAATATGAAATGTCCGCCAATGGACAAAGCGCCCAGGAACAGACAGTAAATTGCAAAATATGTAAACTTCTTCTTTCTTACGATAACCAAAAGGGTCTTAATACACACATATCCCACCAGGGCTGCCAAAAGCATACCGACCACATAATAGCCTGCCTCGGATGCGGTCACCTCCACACTGCCGATGTCCTTAAGCTGCAAAACCGCCGCTCCCAAAATGGCCGGAATGGACATGATAAAGGAATATTTCACCGCAAACTTCCTGTCAAAGCCGCTGAAGACACAGGCCGCAATGGTGGTCCCGGACCGCGACAGGCCCGGCATGGTGGCAATTCCCTGACAGATGCCCACCACAAAAGCGTTGGTAAAGCTGACATTTTTGGGAGTTTTCCTTCCATTCTCCACCCGGTCCGAAAGAAACAGCAAAATTGCAGTCACAATCAGAAAGATTCCCGGCACCAAAAGAATCTGGGAGACCATCTCTATCAAATCCTGGGCAACATACCCGATGATGGCTGTGGGAATCGTGGAGACAATCACCAGAAGAGCAAATTTGCGGTAGCTGTTGCATATGATTCTACGGTAGGGAACCGGCTCCCTGGCCCCCAGGTTTTTAAAGAAAATGCCCACATTTACAAAGGCATCGGCAAGGAGCCGGATTCCCTCAACAATCAGTCTGGCAATGTCCTGATAATAAACCACACACACTGCAATCAGTGTTCCCAGATGCAGCATAACGTCAAAGAGAATGCCGGTATCCGTATTGACTTGAAAAATATTTTTAAAGATAGCCAAATGTCCCGAACTGCTTACAGGAAGAAATTCCGTCAAGCCCTGAATAATTCCCATAAAAATAGCTTCTGTTAATGACATGGTGACTCCTCCGCTCCTCATTTGTTAAATTTCCATACTTTGTTAGTATATCATATTTCGAGGACGATGTCATTATCGCTTTTCTTTTTTTTCTTTCATATTTTTCTTACATTTTACATACCTTCCGCTTTGTATTCATCAATCATATGATGAAGGCGTTTCATGGCCTCGTCAATGCCGCCCACCTCATTGATGATTCCCTCCTCCACTGTCTGGGAGCCCACCAGAATTGTACCCAGGTCCTTTGTAAGCATTCCCGTGTTCAGCATCATCTCCTCCAGCCGTTCCTTTTTGGCGAAGCAGTGGCCATGAATAAATCCGATGATTCTGTCCTGCATCTGCTGAAAATAGTCGTAGGTCTGAGGTGCGCCGATTACAAGGCCGGTAAGCCGTACTGGATGAATCACCATGGTCCCCGTAGGCACAATATAGGAATAGTCCGTGGACACCGCCAGGGGTACTCCGA
>CAPNGW010000433.1 GCA_948665105.1 uncultured Lachnospiraceae bacterium | reverse complement strand
TGGAGGCCCGGCCAAACGGGAGACGGATACCATGCCTCAGTGGGCAGGCTCCTCCTGGTATTTCCTGCGCTATACAGACCCCCACAACACCGAAGCCCTGGCAAGCCCTGAAGCTTTGAAATACTGGCTGCCGGTGGACTGGTACAACGGCGGCATGGAGCATACCACATTGCACCTTCTGTATTCCCGGTTCTGGCATCGGTTTTTGTATGACCAGGGCATTGTGCCCACCCCGGAGCCTTATCAGAAGCGTACCTCCCACGGCATGATTCTGGGTGAGAACGGGGAGAAAATGTCCAAATCCCGGGGAAATGTCATAAATCCGGACGATATTGTACTGGATTACGGCGCAGATACCTTAAGAACCTATGAAATGTTTATCGGAGCCTTTGAGCTGAGCGCCTCCTGGTCGGAAAACGGCGTAAAGGGCTGCCGTCGTTTCTTGGAGCGGGTGTGGAAGCTTCAGGATATTCTGGTGGATGGTGATACCTACAGTGAGGATATGGAGACAAAGATGCACCAGACCATCAAGAAGGTAAGCAATGATTACGAAAGTCTGAAATACAACACCGCCATTGCGGCCATGATGGCCCTTCTTAACGATTTTGCCAAGAAGGGAAGCATTACCCGCAGGGAGTACGGAACCTTCCTGGTGCTGCTAAATCCGGTGGCCCCTCACATTACCGAGGAGCTGTGGAGCGGCTGTGGTTTTGAAGGACGGGTGTATGCCCAGGAATGGCCCAAATATGATGAGGCAAAGACTGTGGAGAACACCGTGGAGCTGGCGGTACAGATTAACGGTAAGATTAAGGCCACCGTTACACTTCCGGTGGATGTTTCTAAGGAGGATGCCATTGCAGCGGGCAAGGAGGCCATTTCTGATAAACTGACCGGGACCATTGTGAAGGAAATTTACGTGCCTGGAAGAATTATCAATATTGTGCAGAAGTAATTTTCTGTATAATAAGAATTTTGCATAATAAGAATTCTGCTTTCCAGAATGAAAATGCCGGACAAGGATTAGATACTCCAATCTATCGCCTTGTCCGGCTTATTTGCCTTACCCCTTCCGCTTCCGCATCATATTGAGAATCATATCTGCCTTGGATTTGTCGCTGTCGGACATATTTTGCTTCAGTACCTCCACAATTAAATCCGTCTCGGAGTTGTCGAATTTCACACCCTTGTCTTTGGCGGCGTTGGCGGCCGACATCAGGGAGGACATCATATCCTTGGGGGTGGCGCCCTGGGGCTGGCTGGCCATTTCCATTAAGAATTGCAGCTTTTCCGGCGAAATATTATTAAGTCTGGGGTTATTGGTAAAAAAATCCATAGTACTCCTTTCGGTGGCTTAGGTTTTGGCGCCCCATATCCGGGGATACCGGGGAGCGTTTCAGAGTCAATGCCGTCACGTAAACAGTCCGCCGTCTCCTGAAAACATCTGCACATAGTTCAACAGCATATCAATATTTTCCCGTTCCTGTTCTGTGGAAAAATCCAGCATGGTGGACAAAAGCTGTATTGCCAGCGGCTCTGCCGTCTCCGGCGCGGAACACATTTGTATAGAATTGCTGCCACCACCAAAAACAGACATGGTGCGCTTAAGTTCCATAAACTTAATGAAAAAAGCAAAGATTCCCTGGCTGGAAGGATTCATATAAGGAACGGCAGTTTTCATCATTTGCAGCTGCCTATCCTGCACCATAGCGTCCAGGGCATTCACATGTTTTGGCTTTTCCTGTTCCATCACATTACCCGTTTTTTATTTATATTATGAGAGTGGGATGGAAAATATAACTGCTTATTAAAATGTGCATATTATGATAGTATCCCCCAGGCTATAAGATGTGGGAAACGGAAAGGATAAAGACAAAATGGGAAAATTAATTATAGATGGAAACAGTGTATATGAGGTTGATGAAACATGTCGGCGAAAAAAAGAAGAGGAGCAGAGGAAATCCCAAAAGGAGGAGCAGGAGAAGAAGCGGAACTATCATCGGCAGAGGTTTTAAGGAGGAAGAGAACAGTAACTTGAAATTTTAAATTCCAGTGCAGAGTTAAATTCCACAGGGCCTTA
>CAPNGW010000432.1:730-2100 GCA_948665105.1 uncultured Lachnospiraceae bacterium | reverse complement strand
ATCAGGCCCATGGAGGCGTTCACCTCCAGGACCGCCATGCTGTATGCCATTGCCTTCGACAAAATGCTGCCGGTGACATTGGCCCCATCCATACGGTGGTCATATACCAGCTTTGCTTCCCCACCGATGAGGCCGCCCATGGATTTTCGCGGCTCTGACAGGGGTGTGCGGGTCCCATTACGCATAATGTCTATGACAGTATTTAATTTTTCTTCTATCTGTGTTTCGGAGAGAACGCCGTTGTCCGTCTCCCGCCGGCGCATCACCTGGGAAATGGGCTTATCCAGTTGATGGCATAATTCCAGTAATTCCCGTCCCGTTTTAAAATCCATATGGTTCCCTGCTCCTATATCTGTATCAGCATCAGCTCATGAACGTAAGCATTTTCCTTCATCTCCTGTAAAATACTGTCCGGTATAGGTTCATCCGACTCCACCACCGTGTAGGCTGTCGCTCCCTTGTCCTCCCGGAACATACGCATGAAGGCGATGTTTACGTTATGGTTGCTTAAGCACTGTGTAATATGGGCCACCACCCCCGGCTTGTCCGTCTGTCGGACAATCAGGGTACTGTATTCCCCGGTAAATTCCACGTCAATCTCATTGATGCGGACAATTTTCACCTTGCCGCCGCCCACGGACACTCCCCGAACCAGAAGGCGGTAGCCGTCCACACATAAAATATCCATGTCCGCTGTGTTGGGATGGTCCATGACGGTCTTTTCATCCACAATATATTCATATTCCACCGAAGCCTCCCTTGCCAGGGAAAAGGAGTCCCGAATCCTCGCGTCATCCGTGGCAAATCCCAGAACCCCTCCCAGCAGCGCCCGGTCCGTACCATGGCCCCGGTAGGTTTTGGCAAAGGAGCCATAGAGGGTAAAGGTTACCCTGGAAATGGGTGATGGGCACATTTTCCGGGCCAGAAGGGCCATGGATACCGCCCCTGCGGTATGGGAGCTGGAGGGGCCTATCATGTTGGGCCCGATTACGTCAAAAATACTCAGGAAATTCATGTAAGACCTCTTTTCCAATCCTTGATTTCGTCAAATCCTTCACCACTTCCCCAGCAATGATAAGCCCCGCTACAGAGGGCACAAAGGCAACACTGCCCGGAATCACCCGTTTGGCTCCATCTGAGAGAAGCTTCCGGGGCGTCATGGCCTCCTCGGTGGAATAAACCACCTTAAGCTTCAAAATGCCCCGCTTTCTCAGCTCCCGGCGCATCACCCGGGCCAGGGGGCAGACAGAGGTTTCGTAGATATCCGCCACCTGAAATTTTGTGGGGTCCAGCTTATTTCCTGCCCCCATGCTGGAGATAAGCGGCACCCCTACCCCTTGGGCCTGCACACAAGACCCAGGTGATGCGGG
>CAPNGW010000432.1:0-676 GCA_948665105.1 uncultured Lachnospiraceae bacterium | reverse complement strand
CGCATTTTCCGGCAGGAAAAAGCAGTCCCGTACCTCCACCCTGGCCTCTGGATTAATGTCCAGAATGCGCTCCCGCATCACCTGGGTCTTGGAACGTCCCAGGGTTTTGGTGGTGGCGATAATCTGACGGTTTATATTGGAGGCGCTCACCACATCCTTATCCACCAGCACAAAGGCTCCGACGCCGCTTCTTGCAAGGGCCTCCGCCACATAGCCACCAACTCCACCGATGCCGAAGACGGCCACGGTGGAGTGTTTCAATGTCTGAATCCCCTCCTCCCCCAGGAGAAGTTCTGTTCTTGAGAATGTTTCTGACATGTTTTAGATTCCTCGTTGCCGGATGTCCAGCAAAATATCCGGGCGGTTGGTGATGATACTGTAGCAACCCATCTTGTACAAGGCTTTTAATTCCTCCGGTTCATCCGGCGTATAGGGGCTGACTCCCACTCCCAGCTCTGCCAGCCTGGGAATTAGAGTTTCATCCATGAGCACCGCATGATATTCAGGATGAAGATAATCCACCTGGAAATCCAGACTCTTCACGTATTTCACAAGATTTTCCTGGCGCTTCAAACCGGCCGCTGCTTCCGAAAGAGTGGCTGTTGGGCCGCAAAGGGCCGCAAAGCTGTGTATCAGCTCCAGTATCATGCCCTTGGGGTTTTGAGCCACAATGTCC
>CAPNGW010000431.1 GCA_948665105.1 uncultured Lachnospiraceae bacterium | reverse complement strand
CCGCCACCACCTCAACGCCTTTTTTGTGAATCTCTTTCGCCGCTTCTATCATATCTTCCATCCTATCGCAGTTCTTGCCGGTGAGCATACGGATTTCATCCAGATTCGGCTTAATCATGGTGGGCAGAGCCTGGATTCCCATTTCTAAGAGTCTGCCACTGGTGTCGAGAATAACCTTTTTCCCGGCATCCTTACAGATTTTTACCAGCCGCTGGTAGGCTGTGCCGTTAAGGCCCTTGGGCACGCTTCCCGACATGGCCACCACATCTGCTCTCTCCACAAGCTGCGAAAACTGCTTTTGGAAGCGTTCAAAGTCCTCCTGCTCCACCGTAAAGCCCGGCTCTAAAAATTCCGTCTGCATCTGGTTCTTCTCATCCCAGATATTGATACAGGAGCGGCTCTCCGCCTTCATGTGGAAGAAGGCGCTTTTGATGCCAAAGGGCGTAAGCTCCTCCTCAATGTAATTTCCTGCATGGCCCCCCACAAACCCGGTGGCCACCACCTCTGCCCCGGCAATGGCCAAAGGCTTGGAGACATTTAATCCCTTGCCGCCCGGGGTGTAAGTACATTCCTTCACCCGGTTGACCTCACCCGTCTTAAATTCCTCTACCACGTACCGTTTGTCGATGGCTGCATTTAGCGTCACTGTCAGTATCATACCCTACTCCTCGTTCATCAGTAAAATTTTTCCCTGGACCAGCCCCGGGGTCTTGTACATTTGAAATGCTTCCTGGGCCTTAGACATGGGCAGCTTTTTGAAAATAAAGCCCGGGTCGAATTTTAACTGCCCCGTGGCAAAATAGTGGGCGGTAAGCTCCCATTCCTTTCCCGGGAAGGGTGCACTGTAGGACATCCAGGAGCCGGTTAATTTAAATTCCTTGCGGTTCATATTTTCCCACATGGCCGGGGTGAAGGTCAAATCCACATGGGGCGTTCCGATAAAGCACACATGGGCCTTGTTGGCCGCCAGCTCAAAGGCCATATACATGGTAGGAGCCTGGCCTGCAGTCTCGTACACATAGCCGTAACCCTTACCATCCGTCAGCTCCATGGCTTCTTCCATAAAGTTCTCCTTTGTGGTATTCACAACTGCATCCGCACCCAGACGCTTTGCCAGATCAAGCCTCTCATCGCTGATATCAAAGACCACCACTTTTTTGGAGCCGAAAATTTTTGCCCACTGCATGGTGAACATGCCGATGGTGCCGCCGCCCAGAATGGCCACGCATTCTCCACCCTGATAATCATTTTGCAAAAGACCGTGGAGGGCCACGGTGGAGGGCTCGAACATGGCTCCCTGTTCATAGGAAATACTCTTGTCAAAAACAACTGCATTTTCCTGGGGAAGCACCACATAATCCGCATTGCTCCCCTGCTGTCTGGAGCCGATAAAGCTGTAATGCTTACAGAGGGAATAGTTCCCGTTCTGGCAATCGTCACACCTCATGCAGGGAAGAAGGGGCGCGCCAGATACCCTATCGCCCACCTTCACTTTGGTGACTCCTTCACCAATTTCCACCACATCCCCGGAAAATTCATGCCCCAGCACAATAGGATAAAAATGTACGCCGTTGTGGAGCACTCTGGGCACGTCGGAGCCGCAGATGCCGGATGCTATTACCTTGACCTTGACCTCCCCCGGCCCCGGCGAGGGTTCCGGATACTCCTGATACTTAACGTCTTCATTTGCACAAACAACTGCTGCTTTCATTGTAACTGCCTCCTGTTCTTTTACGGCACAGCCCTTTACAAGTCTTAGACACCTCTGCCGTATTTTTATCGTAAATTTCTGCTATTTGGTTTCATGCATGATATCCTTAAGCTGCAAGTACAATTTTAAATAGGTTTCATAATTCCTGTCATATACGGCTTTGTTGTCAGGATTTGGCTCATGAAGCCGCTGCTCCTTCACTGTCAGCCTCACCGCCTCCTCAAAGCTATCGTACATGCCCACTCCCACCCCTGCAAGAATCACGGCTCCCAGGGTGGTGGCCGTATCCGAGGAAGGTACCACAATGGGCTTTCCCGTAATGTCGGACTTTATCTGGGTCCACAAAAGGGAGTTGGCAGAGCCCCCCATGGCCCAAAGCACACTTACGTCC
>CAPNGW010000430.1 GCA_948665105.1 uncultured Lachnospiraceae bacterium | reverse complement strand
CTCATACGCTTGGCCGCCCGCCCGGTGGGGGCCGCCAGAAACATGTCCATGCCTTCCAATTCAAAATACCGGATAATTGCATTGATGGTAGTGGTCTTTCCCGTTCCCGGCCCCCCGGTAATTACCAAAAGACCGTTTTTCACCGCCTCCTTCACCGCTTCCGCCTGGAGGGCATCCAGCTCCATACCGGTGCTTTTCTCGATGTGACGGATGCGCTGTTCAATCTCAATATCCGGCACCTGGTAAGAGATGTCCAGTCCCTTGAGCATGGAAGCCGTATTGGACTCCATGTAGTAGTAGACTGCTGCATAGATATAAATCTGGCTCTCCTGCTCCCTCATCACCAGCTTCTTCTCCATGGTCATATCCATGTAGTGCCTTTCGATGTATGTCCCTTCCACACCCAAAAGTTCCACGGCTCTGCGGGTCAGCTCCTCCTTAGGAAGGCAGGTGTGGCCCTCGGCCGCAGCCTGTAAAAGCACATACAAAATACCGCTTCGGATACGAAAATCCGAATCGGTATGAATGCCCACCCTGGCGGCGATTTCGTCGGCAATCTTAAAGCCCACTCCCTGTATATCATCTGCAAGGCGGTAGGGGTTCTCCTTTAAAATACGGTAAATCTCCTGTCCATAGGTCTGATGAATCTTCACCGCCAGGGTCAGGGATATACCATACTGCTGCAGGAAAATCATGGCCTCTCTCAGCTCCCGTTTCTCCTCCACTTGCTCCGCTATCTCCATGGCCTTCCGCTGGCTGATTCCCTTAATCTCAGAGAGCCGCTCCGGCTCCTCCTCTATGATGCGAAAGGTGTCCCCCTTAAACCGGCGCACAATTCGAGAGGCCAGGGCAACCCCAATTCCCTTGATTGCTCCTGACCCCAGATAACGTTCCATTGATGTGATGTCTTCCGGTGCTTTCACCCGGAAGCTCTCCATTTTAAACTGCTCCCCGTAGGAAGGGTGGCTGGTGTAGCTCCCCGTCATCTCCATGGTCTCTCCCTCGCTGATAACGTGGAAAACGCCCACGCAGGTGACCTCTTCCTCCTGGCATGCCAGGTTTAAAACGGTGTAGCCGTTGTCCTCATTCCGGTATATGATGTGCTCTACATATCCAGTTAATGTTTCCATGTATGCTTTCCTATAAATTATAATTGCGCTTCATCTGCTCATACAGCGTCTGGGCAAGTCCCAGTCCCTGGCCCTCTGTGGAATCCTGGGCAAGGTTCTTAATCATCTCATCCTTGTAATAATCCTGCAGCTGCTTGGTGGAGGCGGACTGACCCATGGTGGACTCCGGCACCATCTTCTGCATGGCCTTAAACATCTGCTCCACGAAGTATGCTTCAAATTCCTTGCAGACATCCATCAGCTCATCGTCGGTGGCTTTGGACAAATCCGATTGCAGTGTGTTCTCCAGCCCACTGGTTCTGCTGTTGGTGTAGTTGTTGTTATATAGCGCATTGAGGCTGTCTATAGGCATACTCATACGGTTCCTCCTGTTCTGTGCTTGGCTTTCACTTATCTGTCATCCGCCTTCCGTTGAAAGGCCTGACGCTGTTACCGGAATACTACCTCTTCAACTGGTTGGCCTGCCCCAGCATATCGTCTGTGGCCTGAATGGCTTTGGAATTCATCTCATAGGCTCTCTGGGCCACAATCAGATTTACCATCTCATCAGCCACCTGAACGTTGGAGCCCTCCAGATACTTCTGGCGCACTTCGCTGGGCTTAAGGCCTGCTGTGGTGGCTTCATTCAAGGGCACCCCCGAAGCAACAGTTTCATTGAACAGGCCTGAAGCCATCTTCTCAAGGCCTGCAGGATTGTTAAACTGGAACACACCCACCCGCATATTCAAATTGATATAATTCCCCTCGCCGTCCCGGTAGCCGAAGTCTCCGTAACTGCTAATCTCCAGACGGCTGGTGTTGACATTGGCCGGGAGAACCATGGGATTCCCCTCCGTATCCAGCACCGGATAGCCCTCCGAAGTGGCCAGCATCAGTCCCGTATTGCCGATGCTCAGCTTAAAATCACCGTTCCTGGTGTAATATGTATTGCCGTCCACGCCACGCACCGCGAAAAATCCGTCCCCGTTGATGGCGCAGGC
>CAPNGW010000429.1 GCA_948665105.1 uncultured Lachnospiraceae bacterium | reverse complement strand
GCAGGTGCAAATCCGATGAAGGATACCAGGAATTTTTCGTTCTTTCGGGGAAGCTTCTCCGCAGTTCCGGTCTTCCCTCCCATGGAGTAGCCAGGTACCTTGGCACTGGCTCCGGTGCCTGCTGCAACGGTGCTCGCCATATACCCCCGCACCATGTCGCTGGTCTCATTGGAAATAACCTGCTTCAGCACAGTGGGCTCTATGGTCTTGACCGTTCCGCCGTTCTCATCCACAATCTTTTTCACCATATGAGGCTGGTAGTAGTAGCCACCGTTAATAACAGATGCAATGGCAGTCGCCACCTGTACCATGGTGGTGTTGAAGTTCTGGCCGAAGGAATTGGTGGCCAAAGCGGCGGCGTCCCTGCGCATGCTCTCTGCAGTGTGAATCAATGTATCGGTTCTGGCCTCCCCCGGAAGGTCAATGTTGGTTTTAAGGCCAATATTAAATATATTTTGGTATTTAGCAAAGGTATCAATACCAATCTGTTGGGACATGGCCATCAATGCGTCATTACAGGAATTCATAACGGCCTGCTCCACGGTCTCTGTGCCGTGTCCGGTAGTCACCACACAGTTGATGTGATGCTCCCCCACCCACTCACCTCCATCGCAGAAATACATCTCGGTGCCGTCCATTTTGCCGGAATCCAAGCCAGCCGCTACCGTAAGAGGTTTTACGGTAGACCCTGGCTCGAACGTGTAGGTAATACAGAAATTTTGCCATATTGCGTTTAATATCTCTAACCTGGCATCCTCGTCCAAAGCTTGGATGTCCTCAGGGGTCATTTGTCTGTAATCAGTACAGTACTGGTTAAAAATCGCCTCATCCCGGGGATTGTTCAGGCTGTAACCGGTACTGTCAGCCATGGCCAGAATCTCTCCGTTGTTAGGGTTCATAACCAGCACTGCCGTGTTGAGGCTTCCTGGTCCGTCTGTGAAGGCGTCCCTGTAACTCTCGTTGAATTCTGCAATCTTCTGCTCCACGATGCTTTGAACATTCATGTCGATGGTGGTGACAATGCTGTTGCCGTTTGCGGCCTCCTTGATGGTCCGCTCCAGGCTTTTGTCGGAATTTAAATAGCCGTAGTTCCTGCCGTTAATGCCATTTAAGGTTTCGTTGTAATAGCCCTCCAGCCCACCAATACCCGCATTGCCGGATGTGGTGAAGCCCAGCACCTTGCTGGCCAGTGTGTCGTAAGGATAGACCCGTTTGTACTCTTTCTCGAACCATACCCCCTTCACATTGGGATTCACCTTTTTGCCCTTGTTCTCTCCCTCCGTGTAAACCTCCTCTGTCAGCTCCACGAAATCGTGGATTTCCTCGTAGGGAAGCTTTTTCCGAAGGACGCAGTAGGGGCTGTCCTTCCTCTCCTCAAGGAGGCTTCGAAGCTCCTCCTCCGTCACATCGGGAAAGCACCTTGTTACTGCACTCACGGTAGGCTCCAGGTATTTTTTATCCTCGTGGATTACCTTACAGTCGATAATCAGATTGTAGACATCCTGGCTGGTGGCAAGAATCGTTCCTTTGGAATCCAGGATATCGCCACGCCGGAATGGAATGGTACTGCTGTCATAGCTCTGCTGGTTCAATACGATTTTCTCATATCTGTCTCCACTGGTTCTCTGAATATACATCAGACGAAAAATGAGGCCTCCCAGCAGTACAAAGACCAGCAGAAATACCACAATCAGCTTTTTCTGCATATATTTTAAAAATTTGAATGATTTTCTTTTTTTTCTTCTTTTTCTTGCCGCCACCTGTTATTACCTTCTTTATTTTTCGGGAATATCCCGGTACTGATTCATGTAATCATCAATGTCCACTGCAAAATACACAATCTGGTCCTCGGATGGGTAAACCATCCCAAGGCTGTTTATGGCGGTATCTTTAATCTCCTCAAGATTCACGGAGGTCTCTATTCTGTTTAAGGCGGCATCATTGTCCGTGCGGAGATCCAGAACCTGGTTTTCCAAAGCCGTCACATGACTTCTTCGGCTTGAGAGCTCCGTCTGAAACTTTATGTATAATCCGCAGACACCCACTGACAAAGCAACAGCCATGGTCAGAAACAGCAGATACGCCGGGTTCATCCGCATGGCCCGCTCCCGGTTGG
>CAPNGW010000428.1 GCA_948665105.1 uncultured Lachnospiraceae bacterium | reverse complement strand
CAACGTCCGCTTCCGCTGTTGTACACGCCCACGGGCCCCAGAGTCCTCTCGTCGGAAGATGCGTAGGTGACCTCCCTTTTGCACCAGTAATTGACCTCCTTTACTGCCTCCTCCTGGCCTTTGCCCTCCACAAACGGCCACAGCTTCTGGTAAAACCACTGACGGCAATCGGTGATATCCTCATTATTCACCCGGTGGTACAAGACATAATTGAGAAAAATATCCTCCGGCAGGCTTTTGGTCCATGCCTGCTCTCTTCTTAAAAAAATCCCATGCTTCACATACCTGTGCATCAGGGCTGGCTCATAATCCCCCACGTCACAAAAAGGCATGGTTCCATACAGAAATTCCATCAGAACCCTTTCTTCTCCAAAAAGTCCCGCCACATAATCCTCAATACGACTCCCCTTTCCTTTTAACAGAGCCATTGCCTCCCGGTACTTTTCTGAGGCATACGCTTTCGCCTGTTCTGATATAATGCTTTCCATTTTCCCTGTCTCCTCCCAAATTTCCGCCATTTCCTTGCCCTGGTTATGCAGTTAAAACATATCATTATTAAAAATGCACCCTTGCGGATGCATTTTACAATATGGATTTGTTCCTTACCTATATGGTCTTTGCTCTTATTTTTTCTTCTTTACTGCAAACCGCACCCGGAAGGTATACCACAGTGCCCCGGTAATGCACACGGAGGAATATGCTCCACAGATAATGCCTGCCATCAGCGGCAATGCGAATTCCTTGATGGAGGTAACCCCCAGAAGCCACAGCACAAAAACCATGACAAAGGTGGTCAGTGAGGTGTTGATGCTCCGGGCCAGTGTCTGGGTGATACTGCGGTTGGTCACTTCCTTTAAGCCTTCGGGAGACTGGTCGCCCAAGCTCTTTAGGTTCTCACGGATACGGTCAAAGATAACGATTGTGGCGTTGACCGAATAGCCCACAATGGTCAGCATACAGGCGATAAAGGTGTTACCCACGGATATCCATGCAAACACATAGACGGCCAATACCACCAGCACATCATGTACCAGCGCCAGTACCGCGCTTCCTGCAAAGCGGATATCCTTGAAGCGGAACCAAATGTAAATCAACATACAGATGGTGGCAATTACAACGGCCCAGATGGCGTCGGAGCGCATTTCAGAGCTTACGGTGGCGCTGATATTTTCACTGACAATGTCCTCTGCTTCCACCTGGAAGTTTTCAAGCATGGCAGCGTTGAAGGCCTCACGCTCTTCCAGGCTTAGAGAGCGCGTCTTAATCACCACTGCGGTGGAATCGTTGACCTTCTGGGTCTGGACATTGCCGTCACCGGTAATTTCCTCCACCACCGGAACAACGGTATCGTTGATTTCATTGATGGTGTAATCCTCCTGAAAGGTAACTGTAGTTGCGCTTCCCCCTGCAAAGTCCAGGCTGTAGTTCAGGGTATTTCCGCCTGTTCCTTTATGAATGCCCATGCCCACAAATCCGGCCACAATCACAGCCAGAGAAATCCCGATAAACACGCCTCGCTTTCCCAGGAAATTAATGGTTTTGCGTTCCTTTTGCATGCCATACAGCTTTTTGTCCTTAAGACCAATGGCAAAAAAGCATTTCATAATCCAGCGGGTCACCACCAGCGCTGTGAACATGGACAACACAATACCGATGCCAAGGGTGTAGGCAAAGCCCTTCACCGTCCCGGAGCCACGAATGCCCAAAACCACCGCCGCAATGAGAGTGGTGATGTTTCCATCCACAATGGCGGACATGGCCTTGTGGAAGCCCGACTTGATGGCGGAAGCCACATTCTTGTCTGCGGCAATCTCCTCCCGGATACGGGCGAAAATGATGACGTTGGCATCCACTGCCATACCGATGGACAGAATAATACCAGCGATACCGGGAAGGGTCAAAGTGATATCAAAAATCCAAAGCACGTATATAGTCAGGGCACAGTAGAGGATTAATGCAATACTGGCAGCCAGACCAGGAATCCGGTACATCACAATCATAAAAATCATAACGGCAATCAAGCCGATTACCGCAGCCATCAGGCTGGTGGCCAGAGCCTCTTCACCCAGCTGGGCACCCAGAGACTTGGAGTGCAGCTCGTTAAGCTCCAGAGAAAGAGA
>CAPNGW010000427.1 GCA_948665105.1 uncultured Lachnospiraceae bacterium | reverse complement strand
ATATTCTGAATCTTGATGTGGAGGTTCTGGATGTGGAGGAAGGCCCAGGGCTGGGCGGCGCCATGCTGGCAGCCGTGGCCTGTGGAGAGTACAAAAGTGTGGAGGAAGCAGCGACAAAAATCGTCCGGGTGAAGGAGACGGTAAAGCCCATAAAAGAGCTGGTGGAAAAATACGAGAGCCGCTATCAGATTTTTAAAGAAATTTACCCTGCGCTGAAACCGGTGTACACTTTAATGGTTTAAATTGATACCAGAATAAAAAATATCCTTGACATTTCTCATAATAGTGTAGTAGTATACCAACAAAGCATTTTTTAGGAGGGAACTATTATGAAGAAAGTAATCAGTTTGTTTTTGGCCCTGGCCCTGATGGCTGGGTCATTGGCTGCCTGTGGCTCCGCCAATAAGGAGGGAGCAGGCAGTGCAGAAGGAACCAAAGGAAAGACCTTTTTTATCGGCGGCATCGGGCCTTTGACCAGCGATACCTCTATCTATGGTACTGCGGTGAGAAACGGTGCACAGATTGCAGTGGATGAGATTAACGCAGACGGTGGAATCAACGGTTACCAGATTGCCTATAATTTCCAGGATGACGAGGGCAATGCGGAAAAGTCCATCAACGCATACAATACCTTAAAGGACTGGGGTATGCAGATGCTGATGGGGGCGGTTACCACCATGCCCACCATCGCAGTTGCAGATAAGACGGTGGAGGATAACATGCTGCAGATTACACCTTCCGGCTCTTCCACGGACTGTATCAAGAATGACAATGCATTTCAGGTTTGCTTTACCGACCCCAACCAGGGTCTGGAGTCTGCAAAATATGTGGGTTCAGCTGCATTGGCCCAGAAGGTGGCCGTGATTTATGACAGCTCTGACGCCTATTCCTCCGGTATAGCGGAGGCATTCATTGCGGAGAGTGCAAACCAGCCCTTTGAGGTGGTTGTGTCCGAGGCCTTTACCTCCGAGACCAACACCGACTTTACCGTACAGCTGCAGAAGGCAAAGGATGCCGGAGCTGACATGGTATTCTTACCCATTTATTACCAGCAGGCAGCTTTGATTCTTCAGCAGGCAGACAAGATAGAATACGACCCGTTATTCTGCGGTGGTGACGGTATGGACGGCCTTCTGGGCGTTGAGAATTTCGATACCTCTCTGGCGGAGGGGCTTATCCTTCTGACTCCCTTTATCGCGGATGCGGAGGACGAGATGACCAAGAACTTCGTTTCCACCTATCAGGAGAAATACGGCGAGATTCCCAACCAGTTTGCGGCAGATGCCTACGATGCCATTTACATATTCAAGGCTGCCATTGAGAAGGCCAATGTGACTCCCGACATGAGTGCAGAGGAAATTGGCAAAGCCTTAATTCCCGTGATGACACAAATCAGCGTGGACGGACTGACAGGCCAGGGCATGACCTGGGAGGCAGGCGGTACTGTAAATAAGACTCCTCGTGCAGTAAAAATTGTTGACGGAGCTTATCAGGCAATGTAAAATCATATTATACTTTAAGCGCGAAGGGCTGCCGGTAAAGCAGCCCTTTTGCGCTAAGTCAGAAGAAGAGGTGGGGAAATGGGATTTTTATCGTATCTGATTAACGGCATCAGCCTGGGAAGCGTCTATGCAATCATTGCCCTGGGATACACCATGGTATACGGAATTGCCAAGATGCTTAATTTTGCCCATGGGGATGTGATTATGATTGGCAGCTATGTGGTATTTTCTGCCGTCAGTGTAATGGGAATGCCTTCGGGAGTGGGAATTCTTATTGCAGTGGTGGTATGTACTGCCCTGGGCGTGGTGATTGAGAAGATTGCCTACAAGCCTTTGAGGGGCACGTCGCCGCTGGCGGTGTTGATTACAGCCATCGGCGTCAGCTATTTCCTGCAGAATGCGGCGTTGCTGATTTTCGGGGCAAATACAAAATCATTTACCTCTGTGGTGAAGCTTCCGCCTCTTAAGCTGGCCGGCGGCGCACTGACTGTTTCCGGAGAGACCATGGTGACCATTGCAGCCTGCATCATCATTGTGATTGCATTGAGCTGCTTTGTGAAATACACCAAATCCGGGCGGGCCATGCTGGCGGTGTCCGAAGATAGGCAGGCGGCCCAGCTGATGGGCATCAATGTAAACG
>CAPNGW010000426.1 GCA_948665105.1 uncultured Lachnospiraceae bacterium | reverse complement strand
CCCTCTGGGTGGTTTCGCCGCCGGAAGTCTGGCCGGAATTTTGGGCCGCCTTGGCCGCTTCTTTGGCTTTTCTTTCCTCCTCAGCTTTTCGGATGGCTTCCAGTTCTTCCTGGATGGAGATAGCCTTGCCAAGCTCCAGCTCCACAGTCACATATTCTGCACTCACATAAGCCGTCGTATCGTTGCTAATTACCGCAACCCAGCCTTCGGGCGCTTCTACAGCTGTGTCTACCTTGAGCTTCCTGCCCTCTTCCAGAACGTCCACAATGGCGATATCCTCCGATGTACCGGCTTCGGCGCGAACACGAAGTCCGCTCTCATTCGCCGTGGCGTACACGGTTCCCAGTTCATTTGCCAGGGCTTCAGCCTCCTCATCGAAGACGCAATATTCGTTCTTCACATATCCTTCCACAGAACCGGAAGTGATTTTCGTCCACTCCTCGCCCCGCTCCAGAATGTCTGCGGATGCACCCTTGTACATCTTGCCCAGCACTTCGGCTTCCTCGTTTCCTTCTGCCCGGATGTTTAAGGATTCCTCCACATCCGGCATCAGCCGCATGGCCCACTGGGATACCTCCTCTTCCACCGGAGCTTCCTCTGTAGCACTTGCCGTATCTGGTGTAGCGTTTGCCGCATCCGGTGTCTCATTTGACGCATCCAGTGCTGCAATCATCTCTCCCTCTTGGGGAAGTGTCGTTTCCTGCTCCGGCGTTGCAGCTACCATATCCAGCTCAGCCTTCATCTTCGTCGCTATCTGCGTTGCCGCTTCATTCGTCAGATCTTCACCAGAATAAGAGTTCTCCGGAGCCTTGCCACTTCCGGCTACCGCCGCTGCCACCATAAGGACAAAGGCACAAGCCACCGCCGCTACGCTCGTAGTCACCTTTCTGTTGATTTTCATGTTTACCTCCTAAGCAGCATCATTTTTAATGTTTCCAAATATTATTACTTATTTATGCTGCTTTATTTAAATTTGTAACAAGTATTACAAATTTGTTACAAGGCAATTATAGCAAAAGAATGGATTTCTGTCAAGTTTTTGATTTGTGGGCCTTGAAAGCCTTGTTTTTGGGGCTTTTCATGTAAAGGAAAAGTAAAGAAGTGTCATCAAAATGTAATTGCCAGCCACAGCAAAAAGCCAGAACCATAGCATAGCGCTATGATTCTGGCCCGTCTCTACATCCACACCCGGTATGGGCTAATTTAAAATTGCCTGCATCTGCTGGGCTGCCGTTTCCGTAAGAACATCTGCGTTATTCAGAAATATCACATCCTGTACCTGATTTTCTTTTACAAAGTCAATGAGATTCTCCCTATAATACCGGTAATCCACCACATAAATTGTCTGATAATGGTCCACCAGAAACGGCACGAAGGCATTTCCGTAAGACTCTTTGATGACCACGCAGGAAGAGCCGTCCGTAATTTCAGGATTATGAATCCAGGAAAACGGATTGTCCCCTCCGATGAAGCAGCTGTACTTGGCTCCATGATTATAGTCGCTTACGTCATAAATGATATTCCATTTCAGCTGCCCTCCGCCTTGTTCCATAAACTCGATAATATTGGTGCCCTGGGGCACATAGGCCGTGATGGTATCCGCATTTCTCTCCAAAACTTCCGCCTGATTACTGAAGGAATAAAAGCTTCCCAAAAAACCGTCAAATACCATTGTCTCATATTCTTCCAGCTCCTTGGGCTCAATCCCCTTTATGCCTGCAAATTCCCGATAAGCATAGTAGGCTCCCAGCGCTGTCCAATGATGGTCCGTGTTGAAGTAAATATACTCTGCGTTATGCTTCTTCAGGGTGTCAAAAACAGATACTTTTTTCACATTTTCCCCAATCTGGCCATACACATAGTCAAAGACCTCATCCTGTGGCGAGCATTTTAAGGATTCCTGAATCTTCTCTTCCAGGCATACACCCACCGCTGTGGGGACAAGCATGGTGTAGACCTGGGCTGTGCCCTGAAGCTTCTCCGCCGCATTGTTGACAACTGCCGCATACGCATCAGAGCCCTTTCTGTTGAAATAAAAAAGGTCAAAGCCTTTTCCGTCGGCAATATACAGGCTTCCTATGGCTTCCGGTTCCGTGCGGATGGTACCGTCCGGCAGCGTTTCCTCCTCCATCGGCGGCTGCTCCTCTGCCACCG
>CAPNGW010000425.1 GCA_948665105.1 uncultured Lachnospiraceae bacterium | reverse complement strand
CAGCACCGCCGCAAACATGGGATTCTTATCCATCCCCGGCGCAAAGGTCAAGGCGCCGGTCCGAAGCTGTGGGCACAGCTCCTTAACACGGCGAAGGAGGCTGTGGTCAAAGGCGGAAATCACGGTATTATGTACCATGTCATGACTTTTTACCGCCTCAACCACTGCTTCCACATAGGGGAAGGAACGGTCAAGAGGAGCCTTAAGCTCCACATTCACCAGCTTCATGGAACCCACGGTGGCAAGGCACTCCTCCAGGGTGGCAATTCGCTCCCCGGCATACTCCGGGGACTTGTGGCTTCCTACATCCAGCCTTTTTAACTCTTCAAGGGTCATGTCCGCGATTCTTCCGGTGACCCCGGTGGTTCCATCCACGGAATAGTTGTGGTGAATCACCAGCTTATGGTCAAAAGTCACCTGCACATCAGTTTCGATGCCGTCCGCACCCAGTTCAATGGCCTTTTGAAAGGCAGAAATGGTATTTTCCGGGGCATGAAAGGATGCTCCCCGGTGAGCAACAATATACGTCATGGTCATTCCTCCTGTATTTAATCTTCAGCCGCTTCCACGGCCTTTGCCAACGCTGCTTCTTCCTCGTCGCTGAGCTTCTCCCCATGCTTTACCCTGGCCACACAGAAAATGGCGATTATCATGGAAGCCATGCAGAAAATTTGCACTGTGTTATAGGTTCCGGTGATACCAATCAAAAATCCGATTAGCGTGGGGCAGATTACCGCCGCCGTAAATGTGGCTGTATAATAATAGCCCGTAAAAGCGCCAAACCGCTCCTTGCCGCCAATGGCCAGCATAATGGGCAGTGTGTTGATGTTAATCAGGATAAATCCTGCTGCATAGACAAAGTTGATAACCGCAACCGGTACAAATACAGCGGTTATTCCAAAAAGTGGTATCATGGACATCATGCCGTGGCAGGCCGCCACCACCACGAGACCGATAAGAATCGATTTCTTCCGTCCCAGCTTACGTCCCATAATTCCTGCCGGTACCGCCAGAAGCACTCCGCCCAGAGTAGCCAGAGTCCGAATCAGGGTGGCTGTGGCCGCATCCATCTTAAGAAGCCTTGTGGCGTAAAGGGTGAAGTACGTTCCGAACCCGTCGCTGGAGCCGGAAATGCACAGAAGGGCAAACATCATGATAAACATACTCCGCTTGGCATCCGCGGGAAGATTCAGGTTCCGGAGTGTTTCCTTGGGCCGGCTTACGTCTGCAGCCTGTCGGCGTGAATCCTTATCCTTCCGGTTATCCGGCCACTTTACAAAAATCCAGATGATCAGAAGGCAGAGCAGAACAACAATGGCTCCGAATGCAAATACCGACACGTAATCCCCCTCTGCAATGGCCTGCTTAAAGCCCATGGCTCCCAGAATGGTGGCCGCCGCAGAGGCAATGATACTGGTAACCGCTGCCACCATGTTCACCACGGCATTGCCGTCACTCTGATACTCCACAGGCACAATGTCCGGCATAATAGCCACACAGGGCGCCCGCCAGGTGGACATCACAAAATTGAATGTAATGATGACCAGCATCATAGCCAAGATACCGGCCACGCCGTTGATTTTGGCCGCCAGAGGCATCAGTACAAACAGAACGGCACAGATGGGGACTCCCACCAGAAGATAGGGCATCCGCTTGCCATATCGGGAACGCATAAAGTCGGATTTACGCCCAAATATGGGCTGAAAAATCAGTCCGAAAAAGTTATCAATGGTCATAATAAATCCAGTGAGTGTGGAAATTACGGTTGCCGACAGGGCGATGCCTCCCAGATGATTCAGCTTTTCATCCAGAATCAGGGGGACAAAGGAATTATAAATGGTCCAGAATATCATCACAGATCCGAATCCCAGGCTGGCAATGATGAGCTGTCCCGTGCTGTAGCCACGGTTCTTTTTTTGTTTTTCCGACATAATTTCACTCCTTGCGTTTGAGATAGTTTCGAAAGTGGTCAGTGTTCTATACTAATGATTCTTTCCCAGGGAATCGCAAATCTCCCTAATGACTTCCACATCTTCCTCCAGCTCTTCTGCGATGGCAGAAGGGCTCTTTCCTTTTTGAAGCTTCTTTAAGACCAGCTGTCTGCGCTTCTCTTCCCAGCCTGCCGCCAGGCCTTCCTCACGGCCCACTGCCAGGCCTTCCTCACG
>CAPNGW010000424.1 GCA_948665105.1 uncultured Lachnospiraceae bacterium | reverse complement strand
CACCCCTTTATTATCATAGAAGATCTGCATTTACAGACTTTTCTTCATAGTCTCTGATGGCCCCTAGGGGGACTGCTTTCGGGCAGTCCCTGATTCCTCGAAAACAGCGTCAATCACCATGCATCATAGCATTGAGAATTATTTGCATCTTTTTCTTAAGGTCAGGAATTTCTTCTGTGATAGTCTCCCACACCATGTCATTATCAATAATCTCATAATCGTGTGCATAAATATTTCGCATTCCTTTTATTTGCTGCCATGGGATATGGGGATACTTTTTTATAAAATCCTCTTCCAAACGTGCAACAAGCTCTCCAAGCTGGATAATACACATCCCGCATGCAAATTGAAACTCTGCATCATTTTCGAAGTCTTCCCTGCTTGAATCATGCTTTGCCAATATTTGTGCTATCTCATCGCAATACCAGATCATTTTTTGCAACACAATCTGTGCTGATTTCCTGCCTCTCATAAAGCTTTACCTCATCTCGGTTTATTTCTTCAAGAAATTTTTCGTCCTTAACCGCATTCCTAATCACCAAATCAATATGGCAATGGAAAATATCTTCCAAATCTGCAATCATCCCACAGTATGAAAGCAACCCTTTCATACTGCCTTTTAAAATCAAAAAATCCAGGTCACTTTTTTCATCTGCGTCCCCTCTTGCATAGGATCCAAAAAGACTAAGTGCATCCACGCCGTAGCGAATTGCTATCGGTATGGCTTTTGTTTTTATTTCGTCTATCGTATAAGGCACTTTAAGCCTCCCTTCATTTTACGTCCCGCAAATCTGGTCAATGGACCTTAACACATCCAGAATTTCCTGCCGGTATTCCTGGTGCTCCTTTAAAAGGTCCGAAAGCTGCTTCCTGGACTCCTGTATGTCTTCCACCTGTTTTTCAATGCGGCTTCTCAGCTTTTGCCGCCGGACAATGAGATAGTGCTTCACCTCCACCATCTCCTTCTTGTCCACCAGGGCCACGGCCTGAGATACCCAGATAGAAGCGTCATGGAACTGGTAGTTCCGAAGCTCCCGCACCAGCTTTCGGCTGAAATACTCCAGGTCGTCATTGGCCCGTGTTGCGGTCTCCCGCTCCTTCACCATCTCCAGGTACTGATCCCACAGATAACCCAGCTCCATGGAATTACGCACATGAAATTTTTCGCAGGCATAGTCCACAGCGTTGGTTACATTTACATATTTGGCCTTCATCTGATTGGAAATGGTGATGGCCCGGTTGATGCTGGCCTGGGCTCTCTGAAACTCCGACTGGTTATTTTGTATACGAAGAATGCAAAAGCCACTTACTACCGCCGCCCCAAACAGAAAAATCATCAGGTATAAGGTGGTATCCCGGTAAAGGCCGTACTTCACATACAAAAGTCCTGAAAATCCCAAAAGGAACACCGCCAGCACCACCCACAGCACCACCTTTAGAATCTTCTGCTCCCGGGTGATGGATTCCCGATAATAATTCCACTCGGATTTCTCTCCCTCCAGGTTATCCATATCCCGCCGCACCATGGACTGGTAGCTCTCGTTGGCCTGGAGCCTTAAGATATCGTCGGGAATTTCATCCTCCAGCTGCTCCAGCTGGGCAAACTGGGCATCCGACATCCGCCTCTCCTTATGGGAAAGCTCCTCCCGCATCTTGTTAAGACCCACGATATTGCCGGCGGTCTCCTTTATGGCGTTCATTTCCTCCTCCGGCAAATCCTCCAGCTTCTGGATATCATTCAGATAATCCATCACCTGCCGATATTCCTTTTTTGTCTCGTCCAGCTCCCGGGAGGACGCCATAAGCTGCTCGCAAAAGTCCAGCGCCTGGTGTTCCACCTGATGCTTGTGGCCTTCGCCTCCCTTTGTATCCACGTATGGGTCTATATAGCTGTTCCCGCTGGTTTTTGGTTTTTTTCTTCTAAAAATTCCCATGTCAGTTCACTTTCTTTCTGTATTCATTCCAAAGCTGCTCTATGCGGCTTTTCCAGTCTCCTTCTTCCTTTGGCCTGCCGCCCTCTTCCATCTGCCCGCCTGCCGCCTGTATTTCCTGTATTCCGGCACTTTTCAACTCCTCCTCCAGCTCCAGAGCCTCCCGGCGTGCTTCATAAGACCGGCTGTCCTGATTTAACCGGCAGGCCTGTTCAAAGCATTCTGCCGCCTCTGGAAA
>CAPNGW010000423.1 GCA_948665105.1 uncultured Lachnospiraceae bacterium | reverse complement strand
TGCCACTGTTGGTAAAAAAGATTCTCTCCAGCCCCGCCGCTTTCACGGCACGCTCCGCAGCCCGGGCAATGGGGGCGTTGTAGAACAGGTTGGAGGTGTGCATCAGGGTATCCACCTGCTCCTTTATGGCATCATTCAGCTCCTTGTTGCCATATCCTAAGGACTGGACGGCAATACCCGCCCCAAAGTCCAGATATTTCTTCCCTTCCGAGTCATAGAGATAGACCCCTTCGCCCTTTTTTAGCACAATGGGGTACCGGTTGTAGGTTTTCAGAACGTGCTGTTCCAATGATGTAATGCAAGCCTTAGTCTCCATATCTTTCTCCTCTGTCCTGTTTTCTCAGATGCACTGTCCCATCCTTTGGAAGGGCATCGTCTGGGTTTCTTATTCCTTAAAAAACCGTTCTGCCTGGTCTCCCAGAATCGCGGTTCCAATTCCCTTGTTGGTAAATATCTCAAGGAGCAGGCAGTGAGCAATCCGCCCGTCCAGAATATGTACCCGGGACACACCGTTTTCAATAGCATCAATGCAGCCGGCAAGCTTGGGCAGCATGCCGCCTCCGATATTTCCATCCACCATAAGCTCCCTGGCATGGGATACCTTAAGCTCCGAAATCAGGGTGGCGGGGTCCTTCGGATCCTTGTACACTCCTTCAATGTCCGTCAGAAATGCCAGCTTCTCCGCCTCCACCGCCCGGGCAATGGCGCAGGCTGCATCATCCGCGTTGATGTTGTAGGTATCAAAATTGTCATCCATTCCCACCGGACACACAATGGGGAGAAAATCCTTCTCCAGAAGGTCGTAGAGAATCTTGGGGTTGACCTCCTTGATTTCTCCCACGTATCCGATATCCTGTCCGCCGGAATATTTCTTATCCACCTTCAGAAGCCCGCCGTCCTTGCCACTGATGCCCACTGCCAGAACCCCCAGCTCCTGCACCATCTGCACCAGGGACTTATTCACCCGGCCCAGCACCATCTCCGCAATCTCCATGGTTTCCTCATCTGTCTTGCGAAGGCCGTTTACAAACTCCGGCTCCTTGCCGCTCTTTTCCACCCAGCGGCTG
The DNA here is from genome assembly GCA_948665105.1 of uncultured Lachnospiraceae bacterium. Taxonomy (GTDB): domain Bacteria; phylum Bacillota; class Clostridia; order Lachnospirales; family Lachnospiraceae; genus 14-2. The sequence goes on along the minus strand of CAPNGW010000423.1, from coordinate 1,112 downwards.
ATTTCCTTGCCGCCGCCGTGGACGATGATGGGCTTAAAGCCAACCAGCTTAAGCAGGGTCACGTCCTGAATCACATGCCTTTTTAACTCCTCATCCACCATGGCGCTGCCGCCGTATTTCACCACAATGATTTTGCGGTTGAACCGTTGAATGTAGGGGAGAGCCTCAATTAAAACCTCCGCCTTCTGTAATCCTTCACTGATAATTTTGGTATCCATAGCAAGTTCCTCTCTTCTATCTGTTGTCCATATGTGTCACGTCTTTAAGACCGGTAATCCGCATTAATCCGCACGTAATCGTAAGTGAGATCACAGCCCCAGGCCGCAGCTTCCTCCTGGCCCATTTTCATATCCACCAGCACTGTGACCTCCGGCTCCGACAAAATCTTTGTGGCCTCCTCTTCGCTGTAATCTGCGGCGGCGCCGTCCTTGTATATCTGGATTTTCCCGGACTTACTCTGGAAAAAGAGCTCCAGGGCCTCCGGGTCAAACTCCACGCCGGAATAGCCCAATGCGCAGAGGATTCTCCCCCAGTTGGCGTCATGGCCGAAAATAGCCGCCTTGGTCAGGGAGGAGCAAATCACGGATTTGGCCAGTATCCTGGCGTTCTCCCTGGTATCGGCATGAATCACCCTGGTCTCAAACAGGGCTGTTGCACCCTCACCATCCCCGGCCAGCTTCCTGGCCAGAGTTTCATTCACATAGTGGAGGGCCTCCCGAAAGGCTTCGTAATCCTCATTCCTCTCCGTAATCTCTTCATTCCCGGCCTGCCCGTTGGCGAGAATCAGCACCGTATCGTTGGTGGAGGTATCACCGTCCACGGATATCATGTTGAAGGTATCTTTGATATCCTCCTTTAAAGCCTCCGTCAACAGCTCTTTGGAGATAGCCACATCTGTGGTCAGAAATCCCAGCATGGTGCACATGTTGGGGTGAATCATGCCGGAGCCCTTACACATACCGCCCAATGTCGCCATCTTCCCTCCCACCTGAAAGGTCACTGCCACTTCTTTTTCCTTTGTATCTGTGGTCATGATGGCACAGGCTGCTTCATGGCCGCTCTCTGTGGACTCCGACAGCTTTGGCACCATGGCCTCAATCCCTGCCTCCAGC
>CAPNGW010000422.1 GCA_948665105.1 uncultured Lachnospiraceae bacterium | reverse complement strand
CCCAGGCTTTCGTCCCCCTGTGTCTGAGTGTCCTTCGGCCTGTCAGCCGTGTCCTTGGGCTCCTTCTCGCCGCATCCGGCCAGAAGGAAAGCCAACAAGCCGATGCAGAGAACTGCCATTCCTTTTTTCATCACTGCACCCGCTTTCTGGTTCGTCTACACTTCATCCATGGAAACTGTAATCTTATCAAGATGCCAGATATCGTCCACATACTCCTGAATGGTCCTGTCCGAGGTAAATTTGCCGGAATGGGCCACATTTAAGATAGCCATTTTCGCCCAGCGTGCTTCATCCTTGTAGGCCTCCTGCACCCGCTCCTGAGCTGCCGCATAGGAGCGGAAATCCTTGAGGTTGAAGTAGGTGTCAGCATACTGGGTACTCTGGGTATTTAACAGAGAGTTATACAGGGGCCGAAACAGCTCCGTATTGTTGGAGGAGTAAAAACCGCTGATTAGCTGAGTCAGCACCTGGCGGATATCCTGGTCCGAGTTGAAAATCTCCATGGGGTTATAATCCCGCCGCTGCTCATAGCCAATTACCTCGTCAGAGCTCATACCGAAGATAAAGGCATTTTCTTTTCCCACTTCCTCCACTATTTCCACATTGGCTCCGTCCATGGTTCCTAAGGTAACCGCTCCGTTTAACATGAACTTCATATTCCCGGTGCCGGAGGCCTCCTTGCTGGCGGTGGAAATCTGTTCGCTGACATCAGCCGCAGCAAAAATCCACTCCGCGTTGGACACCTTGTAATCCTCGATGAACACCACCTTCAGCTTGCCGTTAATGCTCTTATCATTGTTCACCACATCCGCCACCGCATTGATTAATTTGATGGTCAGCTTTGCAATCTTGTAGCCTGCCGCCGCCTTGGCTCCGAAGATAAAGGTCCGGGGATAGAAATCCAAATCCGGTCTGCCCTTTATCTGGTTGTACAGATACATCACATGGAGAATATTCAAAAGCTGCCGCTTGTATTCATGAAGCCGCTTCACCTGCACGTCAAAAATGGAACGCGGGTCCACCTCCACCCCGTTGTGCTTTAAAATGTAATCCGCCAGACGCAGCTTGTTCTGGTACTTGATATTCATAAATTCCTGCTGGGCCTTCTTATCGTCCGCATAGACCGCCAGCTTTTCAATATGGGAAAGATTCGTCACCCAGTCCTTGCCGATATGAGCCGTCACCCAATCTGCCAGCAAGGGATTCCCATGATACAAAAACCTCCTCTGGGTGATTCCGTTGGTCTTGTTGTTGAACTTCTCCGGATACATTTCATAGAAATCCTTAAGCTCCTGATTCTTCAAAATCTCCGTGTGAAGCCTGGCCACACCGTTGACGGAATAACCCGCCGCAATGGCCAGATGCGCCATTTTTACCTGTCCGTCATAGATAATGGACATCTTCTCAATCTTGCGCTGGTCATTTGGAAATTTTGCCTGAATCTCCAGCACAAACCGACGGTTAATCTCCTCCACAATCTGGTAGATTCTGGGGAGAAGGCGGGAAAATATCTCAATGGGCCATTTCTCCAAAGCCTCCGCCATGATGGTATGGTTGGTGTAGGCGCAGGTTTTTCTGGTAATCTCCCAGGCCTCCTCCCAGCCCAAACCCTCCTCGTCCAGGAGGATCCGCATCAGCTCCGCCACCGCAACGGTGGGATGGGTGTCGTTCATCTGAATGACCACCTTTTCCGGCAGCTTGTGAAGGTCCGGGTGGTGCTTCTTATACCGGGCCACGGCTCTCTGTACACTGGCGGACACAAAGAAATACTGCTGCTTTAAGCGCAGCTCCTTGCCGGCAATGTGGTTGTCGTTGGGGTAGAGTACCTCCACAAGATTTTTGGCCAGGTTCTCCTGCTCCACCGCCTTTTTGTAATCTCCTTTGTCGAAGGAATCCAGCTCAAAGCATTCCACCGGCTCCGCGTCCCAAATCATCAGGGTATTGACTACATTGTTGTCATATCCGATGATTGGCATATCGTAAGGCACCGCCCGGACGGACTGGTAGCCCTCATGGCGAAAATTGATGCGTCCGTTTTCCACACCGTCTGCCCGCACGAAGCCGCCGAATTTTACTTCAAAGGTGTGCTCCGGCCTGCGTAGCTCGAAGGGATATCCGTTTTTCAGCCAGTTGTCCGGCACCTCGATTTGGAAGCCGTCCTTAATCCGCTGCTTGAACATGCCGTAGCGGTATCGAAT
>CAPNGW010000421.1 GCA_948665105.1 uncultured Lachnospiraceae bacterium | reverse complement strand
GGCCAGCCGCCGGGCACAGAATCGGCATTCTGAGGTATGCTCAAGCAGCCCCGCAAACTCCTCCGTGCTGATGGTATCCTGCTTTAGGGCAATCCACATCTCTTCTGTGATATGGCTTTGTTCTAATCCTTTCTGCGTCATGCCCCTTCCTCCTTTACTGCTTTCTTCAGCATTGCTTTGGCCCGGTAAATCTGGGTCTGAATGGTTTTTGTGTTTTTTCCTCTCTCTCCCGCAATTTGAGAGGCAGGTTTTTCTCTGTAAAAATGTTCTATGGCCACAGTTTTGTATGGTTCCTTTAACTGTCCGCAGAGACTTAAGACGTATTCCCGGGATTCTTTTTTCAGATAGGTATCCTCCGGGCTTCCTTTCGTGTCCTCCAGCTTAAGAAACACCTCTTCTTCGGCAGGCTGTACTCTCCTCTTTGCACTTTTTAAGAAATCCAGACATTTGTTGGAGGCAATCCTGCATATCCAGGCCTTCTCATAGCCCCTGTCAAAGGTGGACAGACTCTTGTAGACGGCTATGTAGGTTTCCTGGGTCAAATCCTCAGCATCAAAAGGGTTTTGAGTGGCTTTCAGGCAGATGGAGTATACCAGGTTCTGATATTTGTCTAATAATTCCCTAAAATATGTCTCGTCATGAATGCTGTCCACCTCCCTTTCCATGTCTGTCATTGATTATAACGATATGGGTGGATAATTGTCTTCAGATTTTTGAAACTTTTATGCCAGAGAACAATAAAGCCGGAGCGGCTGGGCCATATATCCCAGACACCCCGGTTTTATCATTCTCTGGCACTTACGCCCTGGCAACCGGAAAAACTCCTATACCAGTGCTTTCACCAGCTTTTGCATTTGCTTAAGGTTCTCTTCGCTCATTGTGGATTTTATACTCACCACCGGCTCCACCAGAGTAATATTTTTCATCTCCTCCAGACATGCCTTCATCTGTTTGCCGGACGCCGGGGCCCAGCTGCCGTTCTCCATAAGACCCACGGTACGCTTCTGATAATTCTTTGCCTTCAGATGATGTAAAAAGTCTGCCATGCAAGGGAACACTGCACCGTCATAGGTGGAGGCTGCCAGCACCAGCCTATCATAGCGGAAGGCATCCTCCAGGACCTCGGCCATGTCTTCACGAGCCAAGTCTGCCACCGCTACCTTCTCTACTCCTGCGTCTTTCAAAAGCTCAGCCAGCTTTAATGCAGCAGCCTTCGTGTTGCCGTAAATGGAGGCATATGCGATGAGAACGCCCTTATCCTCCGGCTCATAGCTGCTCCAGATATTGTACTTTCCAATATAATAATCCAGATTTTCCTTAAGGATGGGACCATGGAGGGAGCAGATGGTCTGAATGTCCAGGGCTGCCGCTTTCTTTAAAAGGCCCTGGACCTGTACGCCGTATTTTCCTACAATATTAAAATAGTACCGGCGTGCTTCACAGACCCACTCATCTTCCGTATCCAACGTTCCGAATTTTCCGAAGGCATCTGCTGCAAACAGCACCTTCTCAGACTGTTCATATGTAACCATAACCTCCGGCCAGTGAATCATGGGAGCCATGATGAATTGCAGAGTGTGAGCGCCCAGAGACAGGGTATCCCCCTCCTTCACCGTCAGAGTGCGTTCCTTCAAATCCATGTGGAAGAACTGCCCAATCAGGGTAAAGGTCTTGACATTTCCCACCACTGTAAGCTCCGGGTATTTATCCGCCAGAATCTGAATGCTGGCCGCATGGTCCGGCTCCATATGAGATACAATCAGGTAATCCGGTGTCCTGCCGTCAAGCTCCCGCTCCATATTCTCAAGCCACTCCCCGGTCTTGTGAATATCAATGGTGTCCATCACTGCAATCTTCTCATCCAGAATCAAATAAGAATTGTAAGCCATTCCGTTGGGAACCACATACTGTCCCTCAAACAAATCCAGCTCCCTGTCATTCGCACCGATATAGCGGATATTCTCCGAAATATATGTGTCCTTCATGCTCATTCCTCCAATAAACGTTAGAAATTTTCTTATGTTTTCAGTAAAAAAGGACTGCTTACATAGTCCTCTTTTACCATTTTATTTCTTTGACAAAAGTTTGTCAATATTTTTGTCCGGAATTTCCACGGCTGTCCTGCAATTATTTTTTAGACAAATACTCGTCAATTCCTCTGGCCGCCGCTTTTCCTGCTCCCATGGCCAGAATCACCGTGGCAGCTCCGGTCACCGCGTCACC
>CAPNGW010000420.1 GCA_948665105.1 uncultured Lachnospiraceae bacterium | reverse complement strand
CACCGCCGGCTGGGACAGGGACAGCTCCTCCGCCGCCAATGTGATGCTGCCGGATTTGGCCACGTAATAGAATATCTTATAATACTCCAGATTAATATCCATCTCTTCCATCGCTCTACAGAATCACTTCCTTGTGAAGACTGTAAAATGTCATTCTGGCCTCCGCAATGCTTCTTTCCTTCTCATCTGTAATGGACACATCATATACCAGCACATTTTTTCCCACTTTGAGCTCCCGGGTGGTGGCAATCAGCTTCTTCACACCTATCGCAGGATTCAGATAATTGATATTCCCTGTCACCGTGGTCACAAAGCTGCCCTTGCTGGTGGCCGCCACACCTCCTGCCGTGTCCGCCAGCGCATAGATAACGCCCCCATGTACAGAACCGATGGGATTGGCGCTTTTCTCATCAATATCCATCTCCACCCGGGCAAATCCGTCGGAAATCTCCGTTACCTTCATCCCCATCTGTCTTGTGAACCCGGGAAAATCATTTCTGTAATCCATTAATTTATCAAATTCCATCGCTGTTACCTTCTGCTTCTCTTCCATCCTAAGTCCTTTCTGTCCTGTAACAAAATTCTGTTTTCCAGCTATCAGTGTACCACATTTTTCCTCTCTCCTTCAAGAAATTTCTCCCTTTTTCCACGCTGCGCCCACCGTCCCCGGTGTGAAAAATTTTTCAAAAAAACAGATTGTAATTTCCTTTCCAATCATGTATACTTAATCCGCATGTAACAAGGATTCACAACGAGGATTGCGCTTATGGAATACACAACCGTAATTTTTATACTGGAAATCATTGGCACCATCGCCTTCGCCTCCTCCGGAGCAATGGTGGGCATCCGTAAAAATATGGATATTTTTGGCGTCCTGGTGCTGGGCATCACCACAGCTGTGGGCGGAGGCTGCATCCGGGATTTGATTCTGGGCATTCATCCTCCCAAGATGTTCCACAATTTTTCCTATGTGGGGGCGGCCATCGCCACCTCGTGCTTTCTCTTTCTTGTAATTTATATAAGAAAGGAATTGCTGGAAAGCCGGTTTTTAACTGCTTACGAGCAGGTTATGAATACCTTCGACGCCATCGGTCTTGGCATTTTCACCGTCATCGGCATCCGCACCGCCATGGGAGTGTCCGATGACTCCAACTTGTTTTTGCTGATATTTGTGGGAGTCGTCACAGGTATCGGCGGCGGAATGCTTCGGGATATCATGTCCGGCTCCACGCCCTTTGTATTTGTCAAGCATGTGTACGCCTGCGCCTCCCTGATTGGGGCGGTGTGCTACATTTTTTTACATACCCGCTTAAGCGATGCGGCGGCAGTGATTGTAAGCTCCGCCCTGGTGATTGTCATCCGGCTTCTGGCGGCCCATTACCGATGGAATCTGCCCAGAATCCAAAAATAAGGAGTTTTTTACCATGACGAAAGATATGACCTTCGGAAATCCCTTAAAACTGATTTTATTATTCTCTGTGCCCGTACTTTTGGGAAATATATTTCAACAGTTCTACAGCATGGTGGATACCATCATTGTGGGCCGCTTCCTGGGGGAGAAGGCTCTGGCCGCAGTGGGCTCCACCGGCTCCATCGTATTTCTGGTGCTGGGCTTTGCCATCGGCATCACCCAGGGCTTCGGCGTTATGATTTCCCACGCCTTCGGTGCAAGAGACCACAAGCGTCTTAAGCATTATGTGGCAGTTTCCCTGATTTTAAGCCTCCTGATTTCTGCTGTTTTGACTGTGGTTACCCTGCTGTGCTCCAGACCGCTTCTGCTGTTTATGAAAACCCCAGCAGATATTCTTGGCATGGCAAACGGATATATCACTATTATTTACGCCGGTATTCTGGCCACCATGCTTTTCAATGTCACCTCCGCCATCCTGCGTGGCGTGGGAGACAGCCGGACGCCTCTGTACTTCTTGATTGTATCCTCAGTCCTCAATGTGGCGCTGGACTTGTTTTTTATTGTCACGCTGGGTATGGGACCGGAAGGGGCGGCTCTGGCTACCGTGCTCTCCCAGGCGATTGCCACTCTTTTGTGCTTTATTTACATGTTTCGGAAATTTGAAATTTTAAGATTTGGAAAGGAAGACTGCTACCCCGATCTCAAAAGCTGCCGGGATTTGCTGGCTCTTGGCATTCCCATGGCCGTCAACTACTCTGTCACTGCCGTGGGCGTCATGATACTGCAAAGCGCCATCAATGTATTCGGCTCCACGGTGGTGGCTGCCTAC
>CAPNGW010000419.1 GCA_948665105.1 uncultured Lachnospiraceae bacterium | reverse complement strand
TTGGCGCTCTCTAAGCTGGTCACCAGGGCACTGGCCGTATCCATGGCCGTTAAGCAGTGCACTCCGGTTTCAATGGCATTTCTGCGAATCAAAAACCCGTCTCTGGACTTGTCCCGGCCCTGGGTGGGCGTATCAATCACCAAATCAATTTTGTGCCCCAGAATCAAATCCATCACATTGGGCGATTCCTGGGTAATCTTGTTGATTCTCCTGGCATTTACCCCGTGGGCTTTTAAATATTTTGCAGTACTTCTGGTGGCGTAAATAGTATAGCCCAAGGCCTCAAACCGCTTGCCAACCTCCGCCGCCTCCGGCTTGTCGGCATCCTTGACGGTGATAATCATCTGCTTGTGTCTGGGCAGGTTGATTCCGGCGCCTAAGAATGCTTTGTAGAGAGCCTCGTTAAAGGTCTTTGCTATCCCCAGGCATTCTCCGGTGGACTTCATCTCCGGCCCCAGGCTGATTTCCGCGCCCCGAAGCTTCTCAAAGGAGAAGACCGGCATCTTGATGGCGATATAGTCGGCCGCAGGCGCCAGTCCTGTGGGATATCCCATGTCCTTTAAGGTGTGGCCCATAATCACCTTGGCGGCCACATCCACAATGGGGATGCCGGTAACCTTGCTGATGTAGGGTACCGTACGGGAGGAGCGGGGATTTACCTCGATGACATATACCTCCTCATCCATGGCGATAAACTGGATGTTGATAAGACCGATGACATGGAGAGCCTGGGCCAGCCGCCTGGTGTATTCTACAATGGTCTCTCTCACCTGGTCACTGATGGTGAAGGCCGGATATACGGAAATACTGTCACCGGAGTGTACACCGGTGCGCTCAATGTGCTCCATAATCCCGGGAATGAGGATGTCGCTTCCGTCACAGACAGCATCCACCTCTATTTCCTTGCCCTGCAGGTACTTGTCCACCAGAATGGGGTGGTCCTGGGCAATCCGGTTGATAATTTCCATAAACTCCTCTATCTCCTGGTCGGAGTAAGCAATCTGCATACCCTGACCGCCCAGCACATAGGAGGGGCGCACCAGCACAGGATATCCCAGCCGGTTGGCAATGCTCTTTGCCTCCTCGGCGGTGAACACAGTACCCCCCGCGGCTCTTGGAATCTTCGTCTCCTCCAGAATCTTATCAAAGAGCTCCCTATCCTCGGCGGCATCCACATCCTCAGCCTTAGTTCCCAGGATGGGCACCCCCATCTTCATCAGGCTTTCGGTGAGCTTGATGGCTGTCTGCCCGCCGAACTGTACCACGGCCCCATCAGGCTTCTCGATATCCACAATGTTCTGCACATCCTCGGGAGTCAGGGGCTCAAAATACAATTTATCCGCAATGTCAAAGTCTGTGGACACAGTCTCCGGGTTGTTGTTGACGATGATGGTCTCATAGCCCTCCCTGGAAAATGCCCAGGTACAGTGAACGGAGCAGTAGTCAAACTCCACACCCTGGCCAATTCGGATGGGACCGCTGCCTAAGACCAGCACCTTTTTCCGGTCGTGGCTTCCCACCGCCTCGTTCTCTCCTTCGTAAACGGAATAATAGTACGGGGTGGCCGCGTCAAATTCTGCAGCGCAGGTATCCACCATCTTGTAGGCGGCAACGATACCGTTGTCGTAGCGCATGGCCCTTATAGTCTCCTGGGATTTGCCGGTGAGCTGTGCGATGACTGTATCCGGAAACTCCATGCGCTTCGCCTCTCTTAACAGCTCTACCGTAAGAGCCTCACTGCGAAGGCGTTTCTCCATCTCCACCAGAACCCCAATCCTGTCAATAAACCAGCTGTCGATTCCGGTGATATCAAACACCGTCTCATAAGCCATGCCCCGGCGCACTGCCTCGGCAATGACAAAAATTCTCCTGTCATCCACAATTTTTAGTTGGGCAATCAAATCCTCGTAGGACAGCTGGGTGTATTCATCAGTCACCAGACTGTCCACATGCTGCTCCAGAGAACGGAGGGCCTTCATTAAAGCTCCCTCAAAGCTGGTGCAGATGCTCATGACCTCTCCGGTGGCCTTCATCTGGGTGGTTAAGGTCCGCTTTGCGGTGAGGAATTTATCAAAGGGCAGTCTGGGGAGCTTCACCACGCAGTAATCGATGGCAGGCTCAAAGCTGGCATAGGTCCTGCCGGTGATGGCATTTTGAATCTCATCCAACGTATAGCCCAATGCAATCTTGCTGTCCACCTTGGCGATGGGAAATCCGGTGGCCTTGCTGGCCAGCGCGGAGGAACGG
>CAPNGW010000418.1 GCA_948665105.1 uncultured Lachnospiraceae bacterium | reverse complement strand
GGGGCTGATGTGGCCATTCTGGCCCGCCGGGTGGAGAAGCTCAAAGAAATAAAAGAGGACATTGAAAAGACCGGACGAAAGGCAGTTGCTGTGGGCTGTGATGTGACACAGGAGGCCAGTGTGAAGGAGGCGATTAAGACAGTTCTTAACACCTTCGGCCACATAGACATCCTCCTTAACAACGCAGGGGTGGCTGTCCGGGGCGGCGTGGATACCATGACCGAGGAGGACTGGAACCAATCCTTTGACACCAACGTGAAGGGGATTTTCCTGGCATCGAAATATGTGGTACCGGGGATGAAGGAGCGAGGCTACGGCAAAATCGTGAACATTGCTTCTGTGAATGCGGTGATTGCCGACAAGGATGACATGTTCATCCGTCATTCCTACAATGCATCCAAGGCGGCGGTTTTGGGCTTGACCAAGGGCATGGCCGCTTCCTATGCCAGATACGGTATTACCGTAAATGCCATAGGGCCGGGACTCTTTGAGACGGAGATGACGGAGGGAACCTTGTTCAAGTCGGAGCAGTTTTTACAAGGGTATAATACTTTAAATCCGGCAGGGCGTCCCGGACATCGGGGCGAGCTTAACGGAACCGTACTGTATTTGTCCAGTGATGCCTCCAGCTATGTGCAGGGCCAGCTGATCCTGGTAGACGGCGGGGCAACTCTGGTATAAAAATAAAATAAGAATGGGGTGATTTTATGTTTACGGTGTTTATGGGTGTGGTGATACTGTTTGCGATTATGCCGCTGCTTATGCTGGCGGTGGTAAATCGGGACAAAGGGAAAGGTGAAACTGCCGGTAAAGAGAAGTAAGCTGGCCCATGGGAAGTAAAAACAGAGATTTTGGCAGCTTACGCCAACAATCCGGCAACTAACGGGGAATCCCCTTGCGATGGCAAGGGGATTTTGCTATTCTATAGGAAACTTCATTCCCTATAGAATAGAAAGCCACCGGCAGGATGCGTTGGTATTCATATAGTAAAAGGAGCCGAAAGTGCCGGCAAAGGAGTGTAAGAGTGAAAATATTCATTGATTCGGACAATGGAAAAAAGGAGCTGGAAATTACCATCCGCTGCAACGGCCTGACGCCGGAGCTGGAGCGAGTGATTGCCATGCTTCGGATGATGGAGCGTCAGCTGACCGGGCTGAAGAACGGGGAGACATACCTTATAGATGCCGGCAGAGTCCTCTATATCGATACGGTGGAGCGCAAAACCTTCCTATACACCAGCGGGGACGTGTATGAGACCAGACTTCCCCTGTATCAGCTGGAGGATGAGCTTTCGGACAGCAATTTTTTCCGTATCAATAAATCCTGTATTATCAACTGGAATCACGTGACGTCCCTGAAAACGGAAATTGATAGGAGGATACGGGCCACCATGGACAACGGGGAACAGCTTGTGATTTCCCGGCAGTACGCGGAAAAGGTGAAGGAAAGGTTAGGTGTGAAATAATGGAAGAGAGAAAAAACATTCTGGAATACGGCGCCCAGGTGCTGTGCATCTTCGGGTTTACCATGCTGTGTATGATGGTATTTGTCAGCCTGTTCGGGGAGAGCGCCCGGGAACTTTCCCCCTTCTTCGTTCTCGGGAAAAAAGGCATTTCTCTGGCTGTTATGGGAGAATTTCTGCTGCTGTCAGTGGTGATTGTGCTGCTTCAGGCCCTCTTTTTTACAGATTGGTGGATTCGAAAGTTGCCGGTGCTGGGCCGCACGGTGTTGATGGTGCTTTCCATACTGGTGGTAATGAGTGTATTTATCATTCTTTTTGACTGGTTCCCGGTACGCATGTGGCAGCCCTGGGTGATGTTTCTCCTCTGCTTCCTTCTGTGCTTCGGGGGAAGTGTGGCAGTTTCGGTGTTAAAGACCCGCCTGGAAAATAAGAAATTGCAGGAAGGGCTTAAGCGGTTAAAGCAGGAGAAGGAAACACAAAGGAATCAACAAATCAAACGTGTCAGTACACTAGCTGGAAAGCAGAAATGAGGTGTAATTATATGCGTAAAGATATACAGCCATTTACAGAGCCAAAGGAGGAAGGGGAGTACCGCATAGAGATAAACAACATCAGCAAATCCTTCGGGACAAAAAAGGTGTTAGACGACATTACCTGTTGTATCCGGCCCGGGGAAATCTTCGGCCTTCTGGGTCCCTCCGGCGCAGGGAAAACCACGCTGGTGAAAATCCTCACAGGCCGTCTTGCGCCTGACCAAGGGGAGGCAAGGCTGTTTCAAAGCCCCACCGGACAA
>CAPNGW010000417.1 GCA_948665105.1 uncultured Lachnospiraceae bacterium | reverse complement strand
TCCCAGACCAAAATACCGGGGTTCGCCGTCCCGAAGCTCCACCGCCTCAAAACGTCCGGTGGAAGCTCCTGAAGGAACTGCCGCCCGGCCTGTGACACAGCCGTCCACGGTTACCTCCGCCTCCACGGTGGGATTTCCCCGGGAATCAAGAATTTCTCTTGCGCGTATGTTTGTGATTTCTAAATATTCAGCCATAATGTATGACTCCTTTCATTTTTCTATAGTCTATCCAAAAAGGAGGGTTCTATGATTCCTCTTCCTTAAAAATGTGAAACCAATCCGATACCCTGTCGGTGCAAAAAAACAGCAAAGCATCTCTGAAAAAAATTATTTCTCCAAAAATGCTCTGCCTGATTTTAGTGTAACCCATTCGACAAAAACTGTCAAGGAATTGGCCGCTAACATTGTGCCAAGGTTCTGTCGCAATTCCTTCCTCTTAATCCTCGTCCTTTATCTTAATCCTGGAAAATACCATATCGTATCCGTCATTCCCGTAATTCAGCGAGCGGTTCACCCTGCTGATGGTGGCGGTGGAAGCGCCTGTCTTGTCCGCAATGTCCAAATACGTCTTCTGTGCCCGCAGCATTCTGGCTACCTCGAATCTTTGAGACAGAGACAGCAATTCGTTGACGGTACATACATCCTCAAAAAATGTGTAGCATTCCTCTTTATCCTTCAGACTTAAAATCGCTTCAAATAAATGATCCACTGCTTCTGTTCTTATATTCTTACTCATGCAGTCAATCTCCTTTGTTATTTATTTCTTATCCTGTAGAGATTTTATCATACTAAAGTCATAAAGTAAACTATCTTTTCAAATAATTTATATATTTTTCCAGCAGTTTGGGATGTCCATTGACCACCAGCTCCTCAGGAAAATTCATTTCCAAAAGCAGCTTCATGGCCAGACCGTGATTCCCCACATCCAAATCCACATGGGCATCGGAATTCACCACCACAGGCGTCCTGTACTCCATACAGTAGGTCAGCAGCTCCCGGTAATTCTCCTCCGCACCTGGCCTATAGCTGCTGGGAGAGAGGGAGGAATTGTTCATCTCCAGAAGCACACCGCATTCCGCGGCTCCCTCCACCAGAGCTTTCCGGTCAATGGGATACCGTCCGTCATCCGGGTGCCCGATGATATTGATAAAAGGGTGCTTCATGGCCTTAAGATAAGCTCTTGTATTCTCAGCTACGCTTCCGCTTCGAAAGCAAGGGGGATGCAGGCTGGCTATGGTCAAATCCATCTTGCAAAGAAGATTGTCCGGCAAATCCACATGGCCGTCACTATCCAAAATGTTCAGCTCGGCCCCATACCAGACCGTAATCCCTTTCTTCTCCCTGTGAAGCGCTTTATAATTCATAAAGTACATGGTGGTACAGCTTCCCGGCATGGCCGGCGCATGCTCCGTAATTCCCAAGATTTCAAGCTTATGCGCTGCTGCCGCCTCTGTCATCTCATTGATGGTGTTGTAGGCATGGCCGCTGGCGATTGTATGTGTATGCAAGTCAATGACATCTCTCATAGGGTACCTCTCTTTATTATTTCGTCCTTTATTTTATCATACCACTTTTTCCTCAAAAAGAGTATCCCTTTTTCAACGCGGGAATATGATAAATGGATATGTTTTATTTTCAAGGAGGTTTACATTATGAAAAAGAAACGAATCCGTACACTCTGTGCGCTTCTTATGGTCTTTCTTCTGCTGCTTTCCGCAGGCTGCGGCCCTTCCGGAAAGGGCGGATCCTCCCACGCAAAAACAAAAATTACCTTAAATGAGGTGGCTCACTCCATCTTCTACGCCCCCATGTATGTGGCCATAGAAAAGGGGTATTTTGCGGAGGAAGGCATTGACCTTACGCTGGTAACGGGGTTTGGAGCAGACAAGACCATGACCGCCCTCCTCTCCGGGGAAGCGGACATCGGCTTCATGGGAGCAGAAACCACCATCTACACCTACAATGAGGGCACCAATGACGTGGTTGTCAACTTTGCCCAGCTCACCCAGAGAGCCGGAAACTTTCTTGTGGCCCGGGAACCCATGCCGGATTTTGAATGGAGTGACCTCACCGGCAAGACCGTTCTGGGTGGCCGCAAGGGCGGTATGCCGGACCACGATGTAACATGGGAACACATCAGAGGAATTTATGAGTGGACAAGCCGGAAAGCCCCGGATTTAATCCACATGGGTGCTCATAAAAAGTTGTTGTAAAATATGCTGTTGAATTTTACATCAAATCAGGGTATACTAAGGGCAGG
>CAPNGW010000416.1 GCA_948665105.1 uncultured Lachnospiraceae bacterium | reverse complement strand
ATGCGGATATGGCGGAATTGGCAGACGCGCCAGATTTAGGTTCTGGTGGGAGACCGTGCAGGTTCAAGTCCTGTTATCCGCATCAGTTTATCGAAAAAGTCGATTGTTGTAAAAGCAATCGGCTTTATTGTATTTTGTGGTAGAATATATGTAAAATTGCTTATATTAGCCTGGAGGAACAAAACGGAAAGGGATATTCTAAAGAAAAAATTTGCTGTTGAAAGGGTCGTTGAAGATTTACAAAATCCGACACCGTTGGTATAATAAAACTATCAACGGAGAAGACGGAGGGAGAAACATGTTTTGCACAAACTGCGGAAAACGACTGGAGGACGAATGGGATGTCTGCCCTGACTGCGGGGTGGCGGTAAATAGCCAGGAACAGACAGAATCTTCTTATCAGACCTATCAGGCTGCCCCATCTTATCAGCAGAATCAGAGTGAGGACACTTATCAGACCAACCAGACCTATCAGAACTACCAGATGTATCAGCCCATTCAGGGGGAGCCGCCGAAGAAGCCGGAGACAGTCTGTCAGGGCATCTCCATTGCTTCCCTGGTGCTGGGCATTGTGGGACTGCTTTTAAGCTGTATCGTTATAGGAGCAATTCTCTGCATTATAGGTATCATATTATCTCTGGTTGCGCTGGTGAAGCAGGACAAGAAATCAGGAATTGCCATTGCCGGCTTTATCACCTCTGTAATCGGAATTATGATTGCTGTCGTGATGTTTCTGTTTTTCATTTTTGATGACATCGGCAGCTTTGAAAGCAGGAGGAACCCATGGAATTCTTCCATCGACATAGGGGAGGAAGAGGGCACTATCGTCCTGGACCTGAAGGTGGAGAACCGTACCGGGGTGGATATCTGGTACCTGTTTGCATCGGAGACCAGTTCCGACAGCTGGGAAGAGGATATGCTGGGAGATTCGGTGCTTCTGGACGGGGAAAGTGTAAACATAACCTTTTATCTCAGTGAGGATTCCCTGATATGGGATTTTGCCATGGCAGATTCCAGTGAAAATATGGTAGAGTTTTATAATCTGGACTTTTCCGCCTGCAGCCCGGAGGGAGCCACGCTGGTTTTAGAGTACGACGGGGACGAGGGACATGCCAGACTGTATTAGGCAAGTTTCAGACAGAGATGCATCATATATAGAAAGTGCCGGTTCATAGCTGGAAACAGCTGTGAACCGGCGCTTTCTTTGTACAACGTTCCCTTACGTCCTGCTGTCATGATACAGGCAGTCAGCCAAGGGTTTTTTGTACAAGGCCTTATATTGATACATCTTAGTGTCCGTCATCTTGATATAATCATACACGGAAGCCTCCGACTGGGCCGGAATGGCAGTGGTGGCATAGCTGAAGCTTCTGGGATAGGGGGCATCATTTTGAGATATGAAAACTTCCCGAAGCTGCTCCAGCTGCTTATCCTGGGCATCTGCATCCGTGCCGGGCAGCAGCAGGAAAAATTCATCACCGCCAATACGGCACAATTCCCCCTTCAAAGTCTGAAGCAAATGGGCGCTGTCCAAAAGATATTTGTCGCCGCTCTCGTGACCGAAGGTGTCATTGCAGTATTTCAGGTAATCCACGTCAATAAAGGTCAGCAGGAAGGGGTCTCCCTCCTGCATCCAGCGCTCCATCAAATCCATGGCATAACGCCGGTTGTGAAGTCCTGTCAGTGGGTCCAGATAAGCCATGTTATAGATAAGGTTCTCCTTCTTCTTCCGGTCCGTGTCATCCGTTAAAATGTGCACGATGGCGGGCTCACCGCCCCAGTGAATGAAAAAGGATTCCACACCGTAATATGTGGTTTCTCTTTCCGATTCCAAATGTATTTCGGTATCCCAATTCAGGAATCCGATTTGGTCATCTACATGCTGCTGGCGCAGATGGTCTTTTAAGGCGTTATAATGCTCCGGCTTGGCACTCTGATACCAGTTGGCCGGTTCATTGGAAAAAATTTTGCGCTTATTCTCTGCAGAGAAGACAAAAATCATATTGCGGGTATAGTTGGTCAATGCCAGCATCAATTCCAGGCTCTGCTTCAACTCCTGGCTCTTCTCCTCCACCTGCTTCTTGCCCTCAATCAGCTTTTCCGTCCGTTCTGCAAGCTGGGAGGTCATGGTATTAAAGGCCTGGGAGAATTCTCCCATGAAATCCACCCGCTGGCTGTAGTCGCCCTTGGCCACCTGCTGGGTCTGCCATTGAAGATGGCGCAGAGAGCTGTGGAGGGCTTTGGCCGGCCCGGCCAGCACATTGTTG
>CAPNGW010000415.1 GCA_948665105.1 uncultured Lachnospiraceae bacterium | reverse complement strand
TCCCTCACAACCCCTCTCCCCCAAAATCAAAAAAACAACATAAAACAACAGAAAATGTATTGACGTACCTGTGAGATTATACTATAATTAAGTACAAATCAAAATAAAAACAAAATGATTCAAAGAAAACCCACAAGCAATAGAAGACACGCTCTGCGAATTTTCTATTGCCACAAATGCAAGGAGGAGAATTATGGTATCAGAGTACGAAATCAAAAAACAAATTTGTGACATCGGTAAGCGTATCTACAACCGGAACATGGTTGCAGCCAACGACGGGAACATTTCCGTGAAGCTTAACGATAACGAGTTTTTGTGCACCCCCACCGGTGTATCCAAGGGCTTCATGACCCCGGATTACATCTGCAAGGTGGATAAAGAGGGTAATGTGATTCAGGCCAGCGGAGGCTTCAAGCCCTCCTCTGAGATTAAGATGCACATGAGAGTGTATCAGGAGCGTCCCGATGTGAATTCCGTGGTACACGCACATCCCATGTATGCAACCACCTTTGCCATCGCAGGCATTCCTCTGACACAGCCCATCATGCCCGAGGCAGTCATCGCTTTAGGATGCGTGCCCATCGCCAAGTACGGAAGACCCTCCACCATGGAGATTCCCGAGGCAGTGTCTGAGTATGTACAGTATTTTGACGCAGTACTTTTGGAGAACCACGGCGCCTTAACATACGCCGATTCCTTACTTTCCGCTTACCTTAAGATGGAGTCCGTAGAGTTCTATGCACAGCTTCTGTACCAGAGCAAGATGCTGGGCGGACCCAAGGAGTTCACCCCCAAGCAGGTGGAGGACCTCTATGAAATCAGAAGACAGTTTGGCATGGCAGGCAGACATCCGGCCAATCTCTGCCCCAACAACAAGGAAGGCAAACCCAGCTGTCACAACTGCGGCGGTGGCTGCGGCGGACATAAGCAGGAGGAGAATGCCGAGCTGGTTACTGAAATCACCAAAAAGGTTATGGAGCAGTTGGGATTTTCCAAATAACAGAAAGATACCTTGCGATTTTCTGTTATCGGAATCAGAAGCTCCCTGGTAGAAAGGGTGAGAACCGATGGAAAATAAATACATAACCGAAATTGTTTCCCGTGTAGTGAATGAGATGAAGGAAGCAGGAGACGCCGGGAAGAGGTCGGAA
Organism: uncultured Lachnospiraceae bacterium; assembly: GCA_948665105.1. Taxonomy (GTDB): domain Bacteria; phylum Bacillota; class Clostridia; order Lachnospirales; family Lachnospiraceae; genus 14-2. The sequence continues at coordinate 1,134 of CAPNGW010000415.1, read as the reverse complement.
TCAGGTGCCGTGCCGGAGGTAACGCTCAAGATGGCGAAGAAACTCATAGACCGGGTGGAGGCCGAGGCAGGCCGCATGGGCTTAAACGCCGTTATTGCGGTGGTGAACAAAGGTGCAAGACCGGTGGCTGTCCACTGTATGGATGATTCCTACATTGCCAGCTACGACGTGGCTCTGAATAAAGCATACACCTCTGCAGCCTTAAAGATGTCCACCATACAGCTTAAGAAATTAAGTCAGCCGGGTGGAGAGCTTTATGGCGTGCAGCACACCAATGGAGGTCAGATTGTCATCTTCGGCGGCGGAGTGCCTATTTGCTATAACGGGAAGGTCATCGGCGGTCTGGGAATCAGCGGCGGAAGCGAAGCCCAGGACACAGCCCTGGCCGAATTTGGTGAAAAAATCATAAAGGAGGCATTGGACCTATGGCAGTAAACGAGTCTGAGTTACGGCTGATTGTGTCGGAGGTGGTGAAGAAGCTTCAGGCGCAGGACAGTCATCCTGCAGGACAGCTTGGAATTTTCAACGACATGAATACGGCAATCGCAGCCGCCAAGGACGCGCAGAAGGTCATGCAGCAGATGCCCATGGATTTTCGCGAGAAGATTATCAGTAAAATCCGTGAGAAGATTCTGGAAAATGCAGAGCTTTTTGCTAAAATGGGTGTGGAAGAGACCGGCATGGGAAATGTGGGCCACAAGATCCTGAAGCACCGCCTGGTGGCTGAGAAGACGCCGGGAACCGAAGACATAACAACAACCGCCTGGTCGGGAGACCGTGGCTTAACCTTAATCGAGATGGGACCCTTTGGGGTAATTGGGGCCATTACCCCCTGCACCAACCCCAGCGAGACCATTCTCTGTAACAGCATCGGCATGATTGCGGGAGGAAATACCGTGGTATTCTGTCCCCATCCCCAGGCCATCAAGGTGTCCAACTTTGCCGTGGATATGGTAAACCGGGCATCACTGGAAGTGGGAGGGCCTGTGAATATTGCAGTATCCTTGGAGAATCCCACCATGGAGACCAGTGCAGTCATGATGAAGCATCCCGATATTCATCTGATTGCCGCCACAGGGGGACCGGGGGTGGTAACCACCGTGCTCTCCTCCGGCAAGCGGGGGATTGGAGCAG
>CAPNGW010000414.1 GCA_948665105.1 uncultured Lachnospiraceae bacterium | reverse complement strand
TACCGGGAGTTGGCAGCATTTGCCCAGTTCGGCTCCGAGCTTGACGCCGATACCAGCGAGCGTCTTGCACAGGGTGAGAGAATCCGTGAGATGTTAAAGCAGCCTCAGTACAAGCCCATGCCCGTGGAATATCAGGTTATGATTATCTATGCCGCCACCCGGAAATACCTTCTGGATATTGCGGTGGATGATATTTCCAGGTTCCAGCAGGAGCTGTTTGAATACATTGATACCAAGTATCCGGAGATTCCCGAGGCAATCCGCACCCATAAGGAAATCAAGGAAGAGACTGAGACCGCATTGATCAAAGCCATTGAGGAGTGCAAGGCTTCCTTCCGGTAGAAAACAAGTAAGGCGACAATATCGCCCTTGGAGCTTATTGTATGCTCTGAAATCCAGGGCGAGAAGGAGGAAATTATGGCTTCTTTACGAGACATAAAGCAACGAAAAGGCAGCATACAAAGTACGCAGCAAATCACGAAGGCCATGAAGCTTGTTTCTACGGTAAAACTGCAAAAAGCGCGTGCTCACGCGGAATCCGCAAATCCGTACTTTAACCATATGTATCAGACGGTAACCTCCATGCTGGCCCGGTCCGGTAATCTGGACCACCCGTATCTTAAGGCCGGTGACTCCGGGAAGAAAGCGGTGGTGGTGATTTCCTCCAACCGGGGACTGGCAGACGGCTACAATTCCAATATTGTAAAGCTGTTGACCGGAAGCGGCATTCCTGTGGAGAATACGAGAGTCTATGCCATAGGCCGCAAGGCCAAGGAAGGTCTGGAACGAAAGGGCTATGAGATTGCCAGGGATTATTCTCAGGTGATGGAAGGTCCCACCTATCCGGATGCCATGGCAATTTCCAGGGAAGTGCTGGAGGCATACAAGAACGGCGAGATTGGGGAAATTTATCTGGCTTATACGCATTTCAAAAATACGGTGAGCCATGTGCCTACCCTGATAAAGCTTTTGCCGGTGGAATTTGACGAGACGGAGATTGCCCAAGTGGACAGTACTGCTCTTATGAACTATGAGCCCAACCAGGACGAAGCCCTGAACAAGATTATTCCCAAATATGTGACGAGCCTTTTCTACGGGGCGCTGGTGGAGGCTGTAGCCAGTGAGAACGGAGCCAGAATGCAGGCCATGGATTCTGCCACCAACAATGCAGAAGAAATTATCAGTGATTTGACATTGAAATACAACAGAGCGCGTCAGAGCAATATTACCCAGGAGCTTACCGAGATTATTGCCGGTGCTGAAGCATTATCATAGGCCTGTGGCCTACCAGATGTACCATGTGCGGGACAATCGTAAGAAAGATGCTGCTGGCGTAGCCGATGACCCGCACCAGAAGTGCAGCCTTGCACTTCTGAATTATAACAAAAAGGAGTGAAATTATGGCAGAAAAGAATATAGGTAAAATCACTCAGATTATCGGTGCCGTACTTGACATCAAGTTCACCGATAGTGAGCTGCCGGAAATCAACGAGGCCATCCATATTCCCCTTTCCGGGGATAAGCGGCTGGTGGTTGAGGTTTCCCAGCACCTGGGTGATGATACGGTAAGATGTATTGCCATGGGCCCTACAGACGGATTGGTGCGGGGGATGGATGCTGTTGCAACCGGAGCCGCCATTACCGTACCTGTAGGAGAGAAAACTCTGGGACGGATGTTCAACGTTCTGGGGGAGCCCATTGACGAGATAGACCCGCCCACCCAGGTGGAGTACTTACCCATTCACCGGAAAGCACCTGCCTTTGAGGAACAGGCCACCGCAGCAGAGATGCTGGAGACCGGTATCAAGGTGGTAGACCTGCTTTGCCCCTACCAGAAGGGTGGTAAAATCGGTCTGTTCGGCGGTGCCGGTGTAGGCAAGACCGTATTGATTCAGGAGCTAATCCATAACATTGCAACAGAGCACGGCGGATATTCCGTATTTACCGGTGTAGGTGAGCGTACCCGTGAGGGAAATGACCTTTACTATGAAATGAAGGAATCCGGCGTTATTGACAAGACCTGCATGGTGTTCGGACAGATGAATGAGCCCCCCGGAGCCCGTATGCGGGTGGGACTTACGGGACTTACCATGGCGGAATATTTCCGTGACAAGGGTGGTAAGGACGTGCTGTTGTTCATAGATAACATTTTCCGTTTCACCCAGGCAGGAAGTGAGGTTTCCGCGCTTTTGGGACGTATGCCCTCTGCGGTGGGATATCAGCCCACCTTACAGACGGAAATGGGCGCGCTGCAGGAGCGTATCACCTCCACGAAAAACGGCTCCATCAC
>CAPNGW010000413.1 GCA_948665105.1 uncultured Lachnospiraceae bacterium | reverse complement strand
CATGGGACTGATAATCTCACCATACTGCTTGTACATGCTGGCAATATAGCCCTTGCCGGTAAGGCTCAGCCAGTCGGGATACATGGTCTTTTTGGAGCACTCAATGCCCGCCTCGAAAACCTCCTCCAGCTCCTTCCCCGGTCCGTGCAGGTTCTCATCATACAAAAATACCAGCTTGGGAAATAACACCGGCTTCTTGCATTCCTTCCTGCCCTGGCCTTTCCTTCGTACATTCAGCATACAGATGGTGGCCATCCTGGCAAAGCGTCCCGTCCCTGTTCCGGCAGTTACAGTGATAAAGGGGTAATCTCCCCGGCTGGAGGCCACGGTATTAAACTTGTACTCCCAGCCCTGGAAGCCCTGCTCAAATTCCCGTTTCACATCCTTAAGGGCCTCTTCCCTGGCCCGTTCCTCTTCCACGCCCAGGCCTTGATATTTTTCCACATGGGCGGCGTAGGATTTCTCCGCATAGGGCTCCAGTATCAGCTCCACACTGGGCACCGTAAAGCCGCCGTACTGCTGACTGGCGGCGCTTAAGACGATATCTCCAATCACATCGAAGGCCACCTCCAGGGTTTTGGGCTCGTTGTACCACAAATTTCCCATCTCAAAGCCGCCGCTTAAAACTTCCTTCACATTGAAGAGACAGCAGTTCATGGTATCCCTGCGGGCAGCCATATCATGGACATAGAGATAGCCGTCCCGGCAGGCCTGGATTTCCTCCACAGTCATGAAAAATTTCTGGTACAGCTCCTTATTGAGCTGATTGAAAATCAGGCTCCGCTTGGTGGACACCAGGGCGCTGTCGGTGTTGGAGTTCTCCTTGTCCCCCACGTACATAATGGACTGGCTCTTCTTGTACACCTCGTCCAGCATCTGTACGAAATCCTGCTTGTAATTTCGATAGTCCCGGTAGCTTTTTGCCACCACAGGATTCACCTTCTCCAGAGCGCTCTCCACAATGTTGTGCATCTGGGCAATGGGAACCTCCGTAAGGCCCATCTTCTGAACCTTCTCCTCCACAAATTTGCAGATAAAATCAAGCTCCTCCTGGGTGAAAGCCACCAGCGCCCGGTAGGCAGATTTGTTCACCGCCACTACCACCTTCTGAACATTGAAGTCTTCCTTTGTCCCGTCCTTCTTTATGACATGTATCATACTCTGCTCCTTCTTGCATCATATATAGTGTTTTCTTTCGCTTTTTCGGCATATGCACCACAATATATTGTGTTTTACCATCATATCACTTTCCCCATATGCCGTCAAGGCTTTATTCTACAGGAAGGGCAGTTTCCTATAGAACAAAATTACTCCAGGGAAATTTCCAGGGTCTGTGTGTCCCCTGTCTGAAAGCTTCGGTCCAGCACCAGAGAGAAGCCTTTCAATCCGTCCTTTAACTGCACAAACAGCTCCACCTCCCCTGTCTGACAGGAGGGAAGAACTCTCATGTTGGCATAGTAGAAGGAATTTCCCCAGTCCTCATCCTCCCCCGTAACCGGGTACTCATGGTAGACGTCATCGTCACTGTCTCCCTCACAGCGTATATCCAGGTAATCGGGAATGAGATATTCTGACCCACCGTTATAGACAGATACCTTCACAGAATAATACTGATAGCCCTCATAGGCTGTCTGTCCCAGCAATTCCCTCCCAATCAATTCTACGGAAGCATCCTTTAGCACCGGCATTTCATAGACTTCCTTCTCATAATCACTGATGGAATCATTTCCGTAATCGTAATCATAGCCGTACAGCTCACCGTACCAATCATAATTGGCATACATCTCCTCCGCCACACGGAAGGAGCTTCTCATAAGAAGAACGATGGACAGGCTGATAATGAAAAACAAGACGAATACACATGCAAGTACAATATTGGCGATAAAAAGTCTGCTTTTTTTCATGGCTTAAATCTCCTCCCCCGGCTTGATTTCAAGGGATATCCGGTAAATCTTTTGCAGCTCATAGGTATCCTCATTCCTGGACTCCAGATACAACTCCAGACTGCTGGTATCCTCCGGAACAAACACCAGCAGCTCTCCCTCATCCTCCCCATAGCTAATATTATAGCGGTCTACAATGCGGATATTGCTCAGCACATTGAGATATTCCTCCATGTCATAGCTTGTCAGGCATTCCCGGTATGTATTCTCACCATACCCCACATACAGCATGTCCAGAGCACTGTAATCCTTGTAAGAGTCGGAATAATCTGCATGAGCCACCGAGATGGCCACCAGCATTTCCCCCTCCGGGAAATCATCCACATAACCGGCCGGAACGCGCACACG